>NZ_JBEZBW010000027.1:0-84517 GCF_040647305.1 Saccharothrix sp. NPDC042600
CGCCAGCGTTCGTCCTGAGCCAGGATCAAACTCTCCAATAAGGATTGTGTTTGATCGCTCGAACAACACTGACACACAGACCGGAATATGGTCCGTGTTCATTGCCAGTTGTCCAGTCAATCTCAAAGGAAACCTCTTGACGAGGTTCATAAATTTACTGGCTATTCGGCACGCTGTTGAGTTCTCAAAGAACACGCGCTCGACATCGCTCCCCGCTGGAAAGCGGCTCGCTCCGAAGGCTTGTGCATTCAGTAAGCTTGTGTTTGAAACCGAACGCCCATGGCCACAGCGACTCGATGAGTCCGGGCTGGGTCTTCCCGTTTCGCGGTCACCCACTCTACCACACTAGGTGGGAGCTTGGTTCGTGACCCCCGCCGCACTCCGTTCCGGTTTTCCCGGCCCGTTCCGCGCTGGCAGAGAGAAAGTTACACGCACCCGAAGCGGAGGTCAAATCGGGGGCGCAGCGTGGCCACACGGACTGAAACCGCAGGTCAGCAGCCCGTGCAGCACTCGCCACCACGCTATCCGACCGGCTCTGCGCGCAACAGTGTGACCGCGATCACACCAGAACGCGCACGCCGGCCGTGTTCCGCTTGCCCCGGCGCACCACCAGCCACATGCCGTGCAGCAGGTCAGCGGTGGTCGGGACCCACTCCTCGTCGGTCACCTTCGCGTTGTTCACGTACGCGCCGCCCTCCTTCACGGTGCGCCGCGCCGCGCCCTTGCTGTCGGTCAGGCCGGAGCTGACCAGGAGGTCGACGATCGTCGGGCGGTCGGCCAGGCGCACCTCGCCGGTCGGCGCCTCCGCCATCGCGGCCTCCAGCGTCGAGAGGTCCAGCTCGCGCAGCTCGCCGCGCCCGAACAGGGCCTGGCTCGCCGCGATCACCTGCTTGGTCTGGTGCTCGCCGTGCACGAGGTCGGTGAACTCCTGGGCCAACCGCTTCTGCGCGGCCCGCAGGTGCGGCGCGGACGCGGTCTGCTCCTCCAGCTCGGCGATCTCCTCCCGGGACAGGAAGGTGAACATGCGCAGGTACCGCAGCACGTCGGCGTCACCGACGTTCACGAAGTACTGGTACCAGGCGTACGGCGAGGTCATCGCCGGGTCGAGCCACACGTTCCCGCCGCCGGTGGACTTGCCGAACTTGCGGCCCTCGGCGTCGGTCACCAGCGGCGCGGTCAGGGCGTGGACGGACTTGCCGTCCACCTTCCGGACCAGGTCCACGCCGCCGATGATGTTGCCCCACTGGTCGGAGCCGCCGATCTGGAGCCGCGTGCCGTACTTCCGGTTGAGCTGGAGGTAGTCGTGCGACTGCAGGAGCAGGTAGCTGAACTCGGTGTAGGACATGCCGTCGCCGTCCAGGCGGCGCTTCACCGTCTCGCGCGCGAGCATGACGTTGATCGAGAAGTGCTTGCCGACGTCGCGCAGGAAGTCCAGCACCGACAGCCCGCCGGTCCAGTCGAGGTTGTTCACCACGATCGCGCCGGTCGGCGAGTCGTCGAACTCCACGAACCGCTCCAGCTGGCCCCGGATGCGCTGGGCCCAGTCGGCGACGGTGTCGAGCGTGTTCAGGGACCGCTCGGCGGTGTCGCGCGGGTCGCCGATCATGCCGGTCGCGCCGCCGGCGAGGACGATCGGCCGGTGCCCGGCGCGCTGGAAGCGGCGCAGCATGAGCAGCGGGACGAGGTTGCCGGCGTGCAGGCTGGGCGCGGTCGGGTCGAAGCCGCCATAGAGGGTGAGCGGGCCCGAGTCGAGGTCCTCGCGCAGGGCATCGAGGTCGGTGGACTGCGCGATCAGGCCGCGCCAGGACAGCTCGTCGAGGATGTGCTCACTCACGGGTAGCCATTCTCCCCTACCAGGGCAAAGCGGTTTGGGCAGGTGCCCGGTGGGGTATGTCGGGGCGCGAGGAGCCGGGGGGACACACCTAGTCGAGAGGACTCGGCCGATGACCTACCCCGATCGCGACCCTCGTCCCGTCGACCGTCCCACCGAGGCGCTGCGCCCGGTGGGTCCGCCCGTGCACCACGAGGAGGTCGTCGAGCGCGGCGACAGCCGGGTGCGGACGGTGCGCGCGGTGTGCGCGGTGATCGACGTGATCTGCTGGGTGTTCGCCATCGTGCTGGCGGTGCACATCTTCCTGGTGATCGCGGGCGCCAACCCGGCCAACGGGTTCGCGCAGGTGATCGAGTCCTGGTCGGCCGGGGTGTCGCTGGGGCTGCGCAACCTGTTCACCCCGGCCAACGACGGTCTGCGGACGCTGTTGAACGACGGCCTGGCGGCGATCCTGTGGCTGGTGATCGGCGCGCTGCTGACGAACCTGATCACGCGGGTCGCGCTGCCGGCCGGCGAGCGCCGCGCCTGGTACCGGCGGACCGTCCGCTAGCACTACGTTCGGTCACCGGCGGCCTCACCCGGGTGAGGAAAAATCGCCCCGCTGGTCAATTGTCGTGCGGCCGGCGGCCCGCCAGGTTTGCTGGGTGGCCAGCGACTTGCAGAAGCGGAAGAGCTCCATCGTCTTCACGGCGATGGACGCCAACGACGACGGTCTCCTGGAGCGGGCGGACTTCGAGGCGCTCACCGACCGGTGGGTGGCGATCCGCGGCGACAGCGGCGAGCCGCGGTTGCGCGAGCTGATGATGGGGTGGTGGGACACGCTGCTGTCGGCGTCGGACCAGGACCGCGACGACAAGGTGACCTTCGACGAGCTGCTGGGCGTCGTGGACAACCTCGGCACCATGCTGGACCTGGTGGTGGCGACGGCGGAGTCCATGTTCGAGGCGGTGGACGAGGACGGTGACGGCCGGATCTCCGCCGAGGAGTACTCGTGGATGATCCGGGCGTGGACCGGTGCCCAGACGCCGACGGACGAGGCGTTCGCGCGGTTGGACCTGGACGGCGACGGGTGGCTGTCGAAGAACGAGTTCGCGCGGCACTGGGTGGAGTTCTGGGCGGGCGACGACCCCGACGCGCCGGGCACGCACGTGTTCGGGGCCGTCTGACCCGGCTCAGATCGTGACGGCGAGCTTGCCGACCGCGCCGCGGGTGAACTCCTCGACCGCGCGGGTCGTGTCGGCCGGGTCGTGGACGCCGGCGAGCGGGACCCGCAGGCGGCCGGCGACGACGTCGTCCGCGAGCGCCGCCAGGGTGGCGGGGTTCGGGTCGGCCATGACCGCCGCGAGGCGCGCAGGACGTCGGTGGCGGCGGGGGCCTCGCGGCCCGTGGTGGTCGGGCGGGTGCCGGGTCTGGTCATCACGGGTGTACCGGCGGGTCGCGGCGGTACTCCGAACTGCAGCGCGCGATCGACGGGATCTCGCAGCGGATGCTGACGCTGACCCTGCGGTCGCTGGAGCGCGACGGGCTGGTGTCGCGCACGGTCACGCCGACCTCGCCGCCGCGGGTGGACTACGCGTTGACGCCGGTGGGGGTGACGCTGTCGGAGCAGGTCAGCGCGTTAAGGCGGTGGGCGGAGGAGCACCGGGGGTAGGTGGCGGAGTCGCGCGTGCGGCACGACGCCGGCAACCCCTGAGTTCAGCTCACGCGGGTGCGGCGGGTGCCTCGGCGGTACGTGCTCACCGCGGGTGAGTCGATCCAGAAGCGCCACGGCACGTCCACCGCCACCGCCACGCCGACGCGCGGCCCGGTTCGGATCTCGGTCGCCGGTTCGCCCGCGAAGAGCCGCACGGACGCGTCGGCGGACGTCAGGTCGACGCCGTTGTGCGCGCGGTCCAGGCCGAGGACGCCGGTCAGTCTGGCGGGCCCCTTCGCGAGTTCGGCGTGGCTGCGTGCCGACGGGCGGCGCATCTGGGCCAGGTCCTCGCCGTAGACGACCTCGCCCGCCCTGAGCAGCACCGCGCCGGGAACGCCGTCGGTCAGCGACACCACGTTGGCGCAGAAGTGCATGCCGTACACGAAGTACACGTACAGCCGCCCCGCCGGGCCGAACATCACCTCGTTGCGCGGCGTCTTGCCCCGGTAGCAGTGGGACGCCGGGTCGTCGCCGCCCCGGTACGCCTCCACCTCCACGATGCGCACGCCGACGACGCCCTCGGGCGTGGTGCTCTCGATGGTCGCGCCGAGCAGGAGCCGGGACGCGTCGACGGGATCGACGGCCAGCTCCCGCTCGGTGAGCTGTCTAGGCGTGTCGAGCAAGGCGTGCCTTGTCCCGCAACCGCTTGAGCTGTTCGGCGACCCGGTCGGGCGCGGTGCCGCCGTGCGCGTCGCGTGACGCGATCGAACCTTCCACGGTCAACACGCTACGCACCTCGGGCGTGAGGTGTGGCGAGATCCCCGCGAACTCGTCGTCGGTCAGGTCCTCCAGGCCCACGCCGCGCGCCTCGGCGACGCGGACGCACTCCCCCGCCGCCTCGTGCGCCACGCGGAACGGGACGCCCTGCCGCACCAGCCACTCGGCGATGTCCGTGGCCAGGGTGAACCCGGCGGGCGCGACCTCGGCCATGCGGGCGGTGTCGAAGCGCATGGTGGCGATCATCCCGGCCAGCGCGGGCAGCAGGAGTTCCAGCTGCTCGACGGAGTCGAACAGCGGCTCCTTGTCCTCCTGCAGGTCGCGGTTGTAGGCCAGCGGCTGGGCCTTGAGGGTCGCGAGCAGGCCGGTCAGGTTGCCGATCAGCCTCCCGGACTTGCCGCGGGTCAGCTCGGCGACGTCGGGGTTCTTCTTCTGCGGCATGATCGAGCTGCCGGTGGCCCACGCGTCGTCCAGCACGGCGAAGTGGAACTCGGCCGTGGTCCAGATGATGACCTCTTCGGCGATCCGGGACAGGTTCACGCCGATCATGGCCAGCACGAACGCGATCTCGGCGGCGAAGTCGCGCGACGCGGTGCCGTCGATCGAGTTCTCCGCCGGGGCGTCGAACCCGAGGTCCGCCGCGACCGCGGCCGGGTCCAGGCCCAGCGACGACCCCGCGAGCGCGCCCGAGCCGTACGGGGACACGGCGGCCCGCTTGTCCCAGTCGCGCAGCCGGTCGATGTCGCGCAGCAGGGCCTGGCCGTGGGCGAGGAGGTGGTGCGCGAGCAGCACGGGCTGGGCGGACTGGAGGTGCGTGCGGCCGGGCATGACCGCGGTCGGGTGCGCTTCGGCCTGGCCCGCCAGGGCGTCCACGACGTCCAGCACGCCCTCGGACACGCGGTGCGCGGCGTCGCGCAGCCACATCCGGAACAGCGTCGCCACCTGGTCGTTGCGGGACCGGCCGGCGCGCAGCTTGCCGCCCAGCTCGGGGCCGGCGCGTTCGATGAGGCCGCGTTCCAGGGCGGTGTGCACGTCCTCGTCGGCCAGCGTCGGGGTGAACGCGCCGGAGGCGACGTCGGCCTCCAGGGTGTCCAGCGCCGCGATCATCCGGTCGCGCTCGTCCTCGGTCAGCAGGTCCGCGCGGTGCAGCACGCGGGCGTGCGCGCGGGAGCCCTTGATGTCGTAGGGGGCGAGCCGCCAGTCGAAGTGCGTCGACGCCGACAGCAGCGCCATCGCGTCCGCCGGCCCGCTGGCGAACCGCCCACCCCACAAAGAACTCACGTCTACCTCTTCACCGTTTCCCAGCCGTCACGGCTGCGCGTATGCCTTGGTCGTGGCTCGGCCGCCGTGCAGCACGAGCCGGATCTCGCCGGACACGTCCCCCTGGGTGTGCTCGATGAAGGTGTCCAGCGCGTCCTTGAGGGGCGAGTACCACAGCCCGTCGTGCACCAGTTCACCCCAGCGCCGCTCCACCCGCCGTTTGAAGCGCACCAGGTCGCGCTCCAGGGTGATCTCCTCCAGCTCGCGGTGCGCGGTGATCAACGTGGCCGCGCCGTGCCCGCCGGAGCGCAGGTTGACCTCGCGCAGCGCCTGCATCGCGGTCACCGTCTCGCCGTCCAGCGCGACCGGCACACCCCGGTCGAAGGTGACCACGAGCTCCTGGGGGTCGTCCTCGTGCGGCACCGCGCTGCCCGACCACACCGTCCGCGCGGTCGCGGGGGCGTGGTCCAGCACGATCACGCGCAGGTCGGGGGCCAGCGCGCGCAGGCAGGTGTCGAGGCGTTCGCCGCCGCTGTGCGCGACGGTGGTCGCGCCGTGCTCGCGCGCCGCCGCGACGACGTGCTTGGCCACCAGCGGGTCGGCCAGCGCGGAGCCGGGCGCTTCGGCGGCGTTGGCCAGCAGCGCGGGCACGCAGAAGGAGTCGGCGAACTCGTCCGCGGCGTCCGCGAGCAGCTCGTCCACCGCGACCACGACCACCTCGGCGGCGGCCAGGGCGACGGCGAAGGTCTCGAACGTCTCCCGGCCGACCACGACGACCCGTTCAGCCACTGCCCTGGTCCTCGCCGGCGGCCAGGGCCAGCACGCGGGCCGCGAGGTCCGCGCCGGTCATGGGCTCGCGGGCGACCACGATGATGGTGTCGTCGCCGGCGATGGTGCCCACGATCTCGGTCAGCGCGGCCCGGTCCAGGGCGCTGGCCAGGAACTGCGCCGCGCCCGGCGGGGTGCGCAGGACGGCCAGGTTGCCCGACGAGTCGGCCGAGACCAGCAACTCGCCCAGCACCCGGACCAGCCGGGACGTGCCGCCCTGGACGCCGCGCACGGGGCTGCCGTCCTCGGGGATGACGTAGACGGGCGCGCCGCCGTCCGGGCCGCGCAGCTTGACCGCGCCCAACTCGTCCAGGTCGCGTGACAGCGTCGCCTGGGTGACCTCGATGCCTTCCATGGCGAGGGTCTTGGCCAGCTCGGACTGGCTGCGGATGGCCCGCTGGCTGACCAACTCGACGATGCGGGCCTGCCGCGCCGTTCGGGTCATCGGCTGTTCTCCAGCAGCCAGACCAGCAGGGCCTTCTGGGCGTGCAGGCGGTTCTCCGCCTCGTCCCAGATCGCGCTGTCCGGGCCGTCGAGCACCTCGTCGGTGATCTCCCAGCCGCGGTGCGCGGGCAGGCAGTGCAGCACGGTCGTCTTCACGCCGGTGGACGCGACCAGCGCCGAGTTGACCTGGTACGGGCGGAACGGGCCGACGCGGTCGCGGCCGTCGTTCTCCTGGCCCATGGACGTCCAGGTGTCGGTGACCAGCACGTCCGCGCCCTCGACGGCCTTGCGCGGGTCGATGACCACCTCGACCGACCCGCCGGTCTCGGCGGCGCGCTTGCGGGCGTCGTCCAGGGCCCACTGCTCGGGCTGGAACCCGGCCGGCGCGGCGATGCGGACGTGCATGCCCGCGGTCGCGCCGCCCAGCATGATCGAGTTGGACATGTTGTTGGCGCCGTCGCCGAGGTAGGTGACGGTGAGGCCGGCGAGCCTGCCGTGCACGCGCCGGATGGTCTGCAGGTCGGCGAGCACCTGGCACGGGTGGAATTCGTCGGTCAGCGCGTTGATCACCGGGATGCGCGACACCGACGCCATGGCCTCGATGCGCTTCTGCGCGAACGTCCGCCACACCACCGCGTCCACGTAGCCGGACAGGATGCGGGAGGTGTCCTCGATGGTCTCCTCGCGGCCCAGCTGCATGGAGCGGCCGTCGATGATGACCGGGTTGCCGCCGAGCTGGGCGATGCCGACCTCGAAGGACAGGCGGGTGCGGGTCGAGTTCTTCTCGAAGATCACCGCCACCGATTTGGGCCCGGCCAGCGGCTTCGCGCCCAGCCGGTCGGCCTTGTAGGTGTCGGCGAGGTCGAGGACCGCGGTCTGCTCGGCGGGGCTCAGGTCGTCGTCACGCAGGAAGTGCCGGACCATCAGGACTCCTCGCTGGGCGACGGCAGGAAGGACGGGAGGTCGGCCACCAGGCGGTGGGCGTCGGCCTCGTCGAGCACCAACGGCGGCGCGAGGCGGATCACGTCGGGCTGGATGGGGTTGATCAGATAGCCGGCCTGCTGCGCGGCAGCCGCGATCTTCGCCGAGACCGCCTCGCGCAGCGTGATCCCGAGCAGCAGGCCGGCTCCCCGCACACCGGAGATGAGCGGGTGGCCCAACGCCTCCACGCCGGCGGCGATCTCCTTGCCGACGGCGGCGGAGTGCTCCAACAGGCCTTCGGCGGCGATGGTGTCCAGCACGGCCAGGGCCGCCGCGCAGCACACCGGGTTGCCGCCGAACGTGGTGCCGTGGTGACCGGGCTGGAACAGGTCCTTGGCCGGGCCGAACGCGATGCACGCGCCCAGCGGCAGACCGCCGCCCAGGCCCTTGGCCAGCGTCATCACGTCCGGGACGATGCCGAAGCGCTGGAAGGCGAACCACGAGCCGACGCGGCCGACGCCGGTCTGCACCTCGTCGAGCACGAGCAGCGCGCCGTGCCGGGCGGTGATGGCGCGGGCGGCCTGGAGGTAGCCCTCCGGCGGCACGACGACGCCCTGCTCACCCTGGATCGGCTCCACGAAGAACGCGGCGGTCTCGTCGTCGATCGCGGCTTCGAGGGCGGCCACGTCGCCGAACGGGACGTGCACGACACCCGGCACCAGCGGTTCGAACGGGCCGCGCTTGGCGGGCTGACCGGTCAGGGCGAGCGCGCCCATGGTGCGGCCGTGGAACCCGCCCTCGGTGGCGACGACCTTCGTGCGGCCGGTGCGCCGGGACAGCTTGAACGCGGCCTCGTTGGCCTCCGCGCCGGAGTTGGCGAACAGCACGCGGCCGTCGCCGTCCTGACCGGTCAGGTCGAGCAGGCGCTCGGCGAGCTTGAGCGCGGGCTGGTTGATGTAGAGGTTGGACGTGTGGCCGAGCTTGCCGATCTGCTCGGTGACCGCGGCGATGATGGCCGGGTGGGCGTGGCCCAGGGCGTTGACCGCGATGCCGGTGAGCAGGTCCAGGTAGCGGTTGCCGTCGGCGTCCCAGACGTAGGCGCCCTCGCCTCGTTCGAGGGTGAGACCGGGGGTGCCGTAGTTGTTCATCATGGTGGCTTGCCACCGCTGCTGGTCAGTCACTCTCGTCCCCCAACACCATCGTTCCCACACCTTCGGAGGTGAACACTTCGAGCAGCACGGAGTGCGCCAGCCGCCCGTCGATGACGTGCGCCTCGGGCACGCCGCCGCGCACCGCGCGCAGGCAGGCTTCCATCTTCGGCACCATGCCGCTGTCCAGGTCCGGGAGCAGCTTCTCCAGCTCCGACGAGCGGATCTGGTGCAGCAAGGAGCTCTTGTCCGGCCAGTCCGCGTACAGGCCCTCGACGTCGGTCAGGACCACCAGCTTCTCGGCCTTGAGCGCCACGGCCACCGCACCGGCGGCGGTGTCGGCGTTGACGTTGTGCACCACGCCGTCGACGTCCGGGGCGACCGTGGAGACGACCGGGATGCGGCCGGCGCGCACGATGTCCAGCACCGCGTCGGGGTTGACCTCCACGATGTCGCCGACCAGGCCGATGTCCACCGGTTCGCCGTCGATGATCGCGGGCCGGCGGGCGGCGGTGAGCAGGTGGGCGTCCTCGCCGGACAGGCCCACCGCGTACGGGCCGTGCTCGTTGATCAGGCCGACCAGCTCGCGCTGCACCTGGCCGACCAGGACCATGCGCACGACGTCCATCGCCTCGGGCGTGGTCACGCGCAGGCCGCCGCGGAACTCGCTCTCGATGCCCAGCCGCTTGAGCATGGCCGCGATCTGCGGGCCGCCGCCGTGCACCACGACCGGGTGCAGGCCGGCGAGCTTGAGGAACACCATGTCCTGCGCGAACGCTCGCTTGAGCTCGTCGTCCACCATGGCGTTGCCGCCGTACTTGACCACGACCGTCGCGCCCCGGAAGCGCTGCAACCAGGGCAGCGCCTCGATCAGGACCTCGGCCTTCTCGCGCGGGTTCATGAGCTGTAGGCGCTGTTCTCTTCGACGTAGGCGTGCGAGAGGTCCGTGGTCAGGACGGTGGCGGTGCCGTCGCCCAGGTTCAGGTCCACGACGATCCCGATGTCCCGGCCGGACAGGTCGGCCTCGCTGCGGTCGGCGGCCTTGTGGCCGTCGGCGAACAGCGTCACACCGTTGATCGTGATGCCGAGTTTGTGCTGGTCCACGGTGGCCTGGGAGCGGCCGACGGCCATCGCGATGCGACCCCAGTTCGGGTCGGAGCCGAACAGGGCGGTCTTGACCAGGTTGTCCTCGGCGACGGTCTTGGCGACCACGACGGCCTCGGCCTCGTCCACCGCGCCGTTGACGGTGATGGAGATTTCCTTGGTCACGCCCTCGGCGTCGCCCTGGAGCTGCTTGACCAGGTCGCCCGCGACGACCGTGAGCAGTTCGGCGAAGTCCTCGGGGCTGGGCGTGACGCCGGACGCGCCGGAGGCCAGGACCAGGACGGTGTCGTTGGTGGACGTGCCGCCGTCGACGTCGAGCCGGTCGTAGGTCTTGGCCGTGGTGGCGCGCAGGGCCGCGTCGAGCGCGTCGCCGTCGATGACCGCGTCGGTGGTGATGACGCTGAGCATGGTGGCCATGTTCGGGGCGAGCATCCCGGCGCCCTTGACGAAGCCGCCGACCGACCAGCCGTCCGGGTGGGCCGCGAAGGACTGCTTGGGGCGGGTGTCGGTGGTCATCACGGCGGTGGCGGCGTGCAGGCCGGCCTCGGTGGTCGAGTCCAGCTCCTTGGCGGCGACCTCGATGCCCGCCTTGAGGTTGTCCATCGGCAGGCGTTCGCCGATCAGGCCCGTGGAGCAGACGGCCACCTCGATCGCGCCGACGCCGAGCACCTCGGCGACCTTCTCGGCGGTGGCGTGGGTGTCCTGGAAGCCCTCGGGGCCGGTGCACGCGTTCGCGCCGCCGGAGTTGAGCACGACGGCGTTGAGCTTGCGCTCCTTGAGCACCTGCTGGGACCACAGCACGGGCGCGGCCTTGACCTGGTTGGTGGTGAACACGCCCGCGGCGGCCTGGCCCGGTCCCTCGTTGACCACCAGCGCGAGGTCCAGCGCGCCGGACTCCTTGATGCCCGCGGCGACTCCCGCGGCCTTGAAGCCCTTGGGGCCGGTGACGCCCTTGTCACGGACGGGGTTGTTCACGGTGCCACTCCCACGGTGGACAGGCCGGTGGTCTCCGGCAGGCCGAGTGCCAGGTTCATGCACTGCACCGCGGCGCCCGCGGTGCCCTTCGCCAGGTTGTCGACGGCGGCGACCACGACCAGGCGGTTGAGGTCGGGATCGACGGTGACCTGGAGCTGCACGGCGTTCGAACCGAGCACCGCGCCCGTGGTCGGCCAGAGGCCTTCCGGCAGCAGGTGCACGAACGGCTCGTCCGCGTAGGCCTTCTCGTAGACCGCGCGCACGTCGTCGTCGCCGGTCAGGGTGGCCGAGCAGGTGGCGAGGATGCCGCGCGGGAGCGGCGCGAGGACCGGCGTGAAGGAGACCCCGACGTCCCGGCCGGCGACCTTGGACAGGTTCTGGGTGATCTCCGGGGTGTGCCGGTGCGTGCCGCCGACGCCGTACGCGGACAGCGACCCCATCACCTCCGAGCCGAGGAGGTTCGGCTTGAGCGACTTGCCCGCGCCGGACGTGCCGGACACGGCCACCACGGTGACCTCGGGCTCGACCAGGTGGATGGCGGGCGCGAGCGCCAGGGACGACACGGTCGGGTAGCAGCCCGGGACGGCGACCCGGCGCGCGGTCTTGAGGACGTCGCGCTGACCGGGCAGTTCGGGCAGGCCGTAGGGCCAGGAGCCGGCGTGCGCGCCGCCGTACCAGCGGGTCCAGGCGGCTTCGTCGGTGAGCCGGTGGTCCGCGCCGCAGTCGATCACCAGGGTGTCCTCGCCCAGTCGCGCGGCGATCTCGGCGGAGTGGCCGTGGGGCAGGGCGAGGAAGACGACGTCGTGGCCGGCGAGGTTCTCGGCGGTGGTCTCGCCCAGGACGCGGTCGGCGAGCGGCAGCAGGTGCGGTTGGTGGGCCAGGAGCGGGGTACCCGCGTTACCGCCGGCGGTGAGCGCGCCGATCTCCACGTCCGGGTGGCCGAGCAGGAGGCGCAACAGCTCGCCCCCGGCGTAGCCACTGGCACCCGCGACCGCGATCCGTACCGTCATGCGGATAAGTATGCACGCTCGTGCAAAGTCACTCAAATAGCCTTTCCCGATGGGTGGTCGCGACCTTCGTCACGGCGTGGTGACGAGGATGATCTCCGGACTGCCGTCGCCCACCGGGGAGCCGTCCCAGTCGCCGTACTGCTCCACGACCTTGAGCCCGACCCGTTCCACCAGCCTGACCAGTGGTTCGCGTTCAAGGAACCGCAGCGTGCTCCAACTCACCGCGTCTTGCGCCCATGCTGCGCTCCGGTACGTGGCGGAGAAGGTCACCAGCTCACCTTCCACGGCGTGCACCTTGTACGACACGCCCACGACGGCCCCGGAGCCGTCCACCACCTCGGTCTCCCGCTCCGCCTCCCACCTCTCCCACCCCCGTACCAGGGGGTTCCGCGTCTCGAACACGAACCGCCCACCGGCCTTGAGCGCTCGCCGCACGGCCCGCAACGCCCCGAGCACGTCGTCGTCGGTCAGCAACACCTGGAACGCGTGCCCGGTCATGACGGCCAGCTCGAACGCCCCGTCCCAGGCCACCGTCGAGAGGTCGCCCAAGATCCACTCGACGTCCTCCCGCCGCCGAGCCAACGCCACCATCGCCGCCGCGGGATCCAGCCCGCACAACCGCCCCCGATGCCCGGCCTCCCGCGCCAGACCGAGCAACTCCCCCGTGCCGCACCCGATGTCGAGCACGGACGACGCGCCCATCACCAACGGCAGGTAGAACGCGAAATCCCGACGTCCGGCGCACAGGTCGTCGTAGAGCGCGGCCAGCTCGGAATCGGCGAACAGACGATCGACCATGCCCGCCACCCTGGCAGCGCTCGCGCCGAGCGGTCGAGCCGAATTCGCCTCGCCGGGCGGTCGAGCCGAATCCGGGTTCGCCGGGTAGTCGAGCCGAATCCGGGTTCGCCGGGTAGTCGAGCCGAATCCGGGTTCGCCGGGCGGTCGAGCCGAATCCGGGTCGCCGCCGCCCGCCCGGCCGCTAGGTTGCCCCCATGAGGGCAGTGATCTTCGACTGGCGGGGCACCCTCGTGCTCACGCCCACCTTCCGGGGCTGGGTCACCGAGGCGTTGCGCCGACTGGGCCGCGACACCTCCGCGGCAGCCGACATCGTCGCGTCGATCGACGTGGACCGCCTGGACGCACCCGGGGTCGACGCCGACGCCACCCGACACCGCGAGACGTACTACGGGGCGTTCACCGACGCCGGCCTGGACGCCGACCTGGCCGACGCACTGTACGAAGTGGAGTCCGACGCAGCTTTCAACCCGTTCGCCGCGGACGCCGCGGCTACCCTGAAGTCGTTGCACGACAACGGGATCCGGATCGGAATCCTGAGCGACATCCACTTCGACATCCGCCCCGCGTTCGACGGCCTGCCGGTCGACTCGTTCGTGCTGTCGTTCGAGCACGGCGTCGTGAAGCCGGACCCGGCCATCTTCCACATCGCCTTGGGCGAGCTGGGCACAACCCCGGACGAAACCCTCATGGTCGGCGACCGCGCCACCCACGACGGCGCAGCCGTGAACGTCGGCATGCCCACCCTCCTGGTGCCCCCGCTGCGCGACGTGGACGACACCCGCCTCCACCTGGTCACCAACCTAATGCTTGCAACCGCCTCCAACCGTTAGATACCGTGGGCGCCATGCTGCTCCCCAAGATCTTCCACCGGCACGTCGAGATCGATGGCGTCCGGGTGTTCTACCGGGAGACGGGCCCGGCGGACGCGCCCACACTCCTGCTGCTGCACGGCTTCCCGAGCGCGTCCCACCAGTTCCGCCGCCTGATGGACGCACTCGGGACCCGCTACCACCTGGTCGCCCCGGACTACCCGGGCTTCGGGCACAGCGGCGACTTGGACCACCACACGTTCGAGCGCTTGGCGGACGTGGTCGAGGGCTTCGTGCGGGCGGTCGGCCTGACCGGGTTCGCCCTGTACGCGTTCGACTTCGGCGGCCCGGTGGGTTTCCGCCTGGCGACCAGGCACCCGGAGTGGATCACCGGCCTGGTCGTGCAGAACGCCAACGCCTACGCGGAGGGCTTGTCCGAGGCGGCCCAGGCGTTCGTGGCCAACCAGGACCGCGACGTGGCCCGCTCCCTGATGACCCTGGCCTTCACCAGGTCCCAGTACGAGGACGGCACCACGGACACGACGTTGGTGAACCCGGACGCTTGGACCCTGGACCAACACTTCCTGGACCAACCGGGCCGCACCGAGATCCAGGTGGACCTGGCCCTCGACTACCACACGAACGTGGCCGAGTACCCGCGCTGGCAGGAGTGGCTGCGCACGCACCAGCCACCCACCTTGATCGTGTGGGGCCGAGGCGACGGCATCTTCACCGAGGCGGGCGCGAAGGCCTACCTGCGAGACGTGCCCAACGCCGACCTGCACCTCTTCGACACCGGCCACTTCGCCCTGGAAGAACACGCCCCAGAGATCGCCCCCTTGATCGCCCAGTTCCTGGACCACCTCCCCACCTGACCACTCCAGCCGGAGGCGCAGCGGCGCTGCGGCGCGGGGACGGGGTGTGGTGGGGCTGCGCCGCACGCGGGGTGGCGCGGCTGAACTGAGGTCGCGCGGCTCGCCACGCCGGCGCGCCACCAGCCCGGCCCCGGCCGCCCCCGCTCGGCCCCCGACTGGCCCCCGGCGGCCCCACTCGCCCCGGCGGCCCCGGCCGCCCCGCTGGCCCAGCCGCCCTCTGGCCCGGCCGCCCTCGCTCGGGCCGCCCGCCCCCGCTCGCCCTCGCTTGCCCCGCTCGCCCCTGCTCGCCCCGGCCGCTCGCGCCTGCCGGACCGGCCTGGCCCGTCGTCGGGGTCAGGAGCCGAAGCGGTCCAGGGCTCGGATCTTGTTCGTCACGTCCAGGGCCGCCACCTTGTAGGCCTCGGACAGGGTCGGGTAGTTGAAGACGGTGTCCACCAGGTAGTCCACCGTGCCGCCGCACGCCATGACAGCCTGTCCGATGTGGACGAGGTCGGTCGCGCCCGTGCCGAACAGGTGCACTCCCAGCAGCTTGCGGTCCACAGTGGACACGAGCAGTTTGAGCATGCCGTAGGCGTCGCCGACGATCTGGCCGCGCGCCAGTTCGCGGTAGCGGGCCAGGCCCACCTCGTACGGGGTCGCCGACGCCGTCAGCTCCGCCTCGGTCGCGCCGCAGTACGAGATCTCCGGGATCGTGTAGATCCCGATCGGCTGCAACCCCGACAGCTCCTTCACCGGCTCGCCGAACGCGTGGTACGCCGCCAGCCTGCCCTGGTCCATCGACGTCGCGGCCAGCGCCGGGAAGCCGATCACGTCGCCCACCGCGTAGACGTGCTCCACCGACGTGCGGTAGTGCTCGTCCACCGTCAGCCGACCCCGGTGGTCGGCCTCCAGGCCCGCCGCGGCCAGGTTCAACTCCTCGGTCGCGCCCTGGCGGCCCGCCGAGTACATGACGGCCGCCGCCGGGATGCGCTTGCCGCTCGCGAGGGTGGTCACGGTGCCCTGGTCGGACACGGCGACGTTGACCACCTTCTCCCCGAACCGGAACGTGACCGCCAGGTCCCGCAGGTGGAACTTCAGCGACTCCACGATCTCCGGGTCGCAGAAGTCCAGCATGCGCTCGCGCTGCTCGACCACCGTCACCCGGCTGCCCAGGGCGGCGAACATCGACGCGTACTCGATGCCGATCACCCCCGCCCCGACCACGACCAGCGACGACGGGATCTCCTCCAACGCGAGCACCTCGTCCGAGTCGAGGACGCGCTCCTCGTCGAAGTCGACCTGCGCCGGCCGGGCCGGGCGCGTGCCGGTGGCGATCACGATCTTGTCCGCCGTGACCGTGTGGTGCTCGGCCCGGTGCGCGCCCTGCACCGCCACCGTGTGCGGGTCGACGAACCGCGCCGTGCCGGAGAGCAGATCGACCTGGTTGCGGTGCAGCTGCGCCCGCACGACCTGGACCTCGCGCCCGATGACGTGCTGGGTGCGGGCGAGGAGGTCGGAGATCGTGATGTCCTTCTTCACCCGGTAGTCCGCGCCGTACAGCTCGCGCTGACTCATGCCGGTCAGGTACATCACCGCTTCCCGCATGGTCTTCGACGGGATCGTGCCGGTGTTGGCGCACACGCCGCCGACCATGTCCGCCTTGTCCACGATCGCGACCCGCTTGCCGAGCTTCGCGCCCGCGATGGCCGCCTTCTGCCCGCCGGGACCCGATCCGATGACAAGCAGGTCATAGTCGTACTCGCTCATGACCGAAGCGTGTCACACCGAGCCGCTCTACGGTGGTGTCGTGAACGGACTCGTCACGGCGATCCACGAAGGACTGAGGTCGGCCGCCGACCCGGCGAAGGCCCCGGAGATGCAGCGCTACATGAAGTCCGAGATGCCGTTCCTCGGTGTGCCGAAGCCCGAGCGCGCCCGACTGGCGCGGTCGCTGTTCGGCGAGTTCCCATTCACCTCCCGTGACGAGTGGTTGGACGCGGTGCTGGAGCTGTGGCGCGGTGCCACCTACCGCGAGGAGCGGTACCTGGCGCTGGACCTCGTGGGCCGCTACCCGAAGTGGCAGGACCCGACCCTGCTGCCGGTGTACGACGAGCTGGTCGTGACCGGCGCGTGGTGGGACTTCGTGGACGAGATCGCGTCCCGCCGCATCGGCCCGCTGCTGCGCGCGCACCCCGACGACGTCGAACCGGTGGTGCGCACCTGGATGACCGACCCGGACCGCTGGCGGCGGCGGGTGTCGATCATCTGCCAACTGGGGTCGAAGGGCGAGACGGACCTCGACCTGCTCCGGGACGCGATCGAGGCGAACATCGCGGACCCGGACTTCTTCCTGCGCAAGGGCATCGGCTGGGCGCTGCGGCAACACGCCCGCGTCGATCCCGGCTGGGTGCGCGCGTTCGTCGAGGCGCACCCGGAACTGTCTCCTCTCTCGCGACGTGAAGCGCTGAAGCACCTGTGACGGGGAAGCACCTCTCAAGGGGAAGCGCGTGTGAGGGGAGCGCTTGTGACGGGGTGGCGGGCGCAGCGTGACGGCCGGGAGCTGGGTGGTCGCGGGAGGCGGCCGGTGCCTACCGCGGACCGGGGACGGCCGGGCTGCGTGCGCTGGACTGGGCGGCGGTCAGTCGAGCACCCCCAGGGAGTTGCGGCGCACGGTGGGCGTCGGGTTGGTGGCCGGGGTGTAGGCGTGGCGCAGGTGGTCGGCTATCAGGCTGATCGCCTCGCGGGCCACCTCGACCGGACGCGCGTGGGTGAAGCCGTGGTCGACGCCCTCGAACTCGCGGTAGGTCACGGGCACGGCCTCGGACTCCAGGATCTTCGCGAAGTCGCTCATCTCCTCTCGCAGTGTGTCGTGCTGGGCGGTCAGCACGAGCGTCGGTGGCAGGTCCGCGAGCCTCGGGTGGCGGATCGGCGAGGCGTGCGGGTGCTCGGGGTCCACGCCCGCGAAGTACGTGCGGCGGACCAGGGACATCAGTGACCGACGCACCACGGGTTTCTCCAGGATCGAGGTGCGGCTGGAGTCCGGGCGGCCGAGATCGACCGTCCCGCACTCGACGGTCAGCGCCACCGGCACCGGTAGCCGGGCCTCCGCCGCCCGCAGCGCGACGTTGACCGCGAGCTTGCCGCCGGCGCCGGCGCCGCCGACCGAGACGCGGGCGCCGTCCCACCCGTACGTGGCCGACCGCAGCCACCGGTACACGTCGAACAGCTCGTCCTCCGCCACCGGGAACCGGACGGCGGGTGCGGTCGAGTAGTCGGGCACCACCACGTACGCCCCGACCTCCGAGGCCAGGAACCGCGCGACGTTGTCCTCCTGCTCGGGCACCCGCGCGATGAACGCCCCGTCGTGGGCCACCAGGTGCACCGGCGGGCGGTCCACCGGATCGGGTGGCGCGTACACCAGGGCACGGACCTCGCCGTGGCGCGTGGGGATGCGGATCTTCGCCGGTCTGGCCACCTTCCTCGGGGCGAACTGCAACTCGGGCGACGCGTACCGGAGCCGGTGCAGGACCGGGAACGCCGCCCGGAAGGCGGCGGCCGACAGCGCGGGACGCCAGGCGATCAACGGGTCTTTGCGGATCATGACGAACCTTCCTTTCCAACTGGTTGGTTAGGAGCTTGCCGGCCCTGTCCGGATTTGTCAACTAACCGGTTAGAAGATAGTCTCGCCGGCGTGATCAGAGACGCGGACGCCACCCGCCAACGCCTGCTCGACGCGGCCCTCGCCGAGTTCGCCGAGCACGGCATCGCCGGCGCGCGGGTGGACCGGATCGCCGCCCAGGCCAGCTCGAACAAGGCGCAGATCTACCACTACTTCGGCGGCAAGGCGCAGCTCTTCGACGCCGTCTACGGCTCGATCGTGCGACGGCTGGTCGAATCGACCCCGATCGACGTGCACGACCTGCCCGGGTACGCCGCGAAGCTCGCCCGCATGTACGACGTGCACCCCGAGGTCATGCGGCTGGCCGTGTGGCACCGGCTGGAGCCCGGCGAGTCCGAGGTCAGCGCCCTGGCGGTCGAGGCGACCGGTCGGAAGGTCGAACTCATCGCGACAGCGCAGGCGGAGGGGGTGCTGCCGAAGCGCTTCCCGCCCGCGGTGCTGCTCGGGCTGGTGCTGCACCTGGCCGCGACCTGGACGGAGGCCAACCCGGAGTTCCCGGGCGAGCTGCCCGAGGCTGAAGCACGCTACGAGTACGTCGCCGAAGCGGTGCGCAGGTTGATCGAGGCTTAGCCGCAGGGGCCCGGCCCGAGTTCGAGGCCTAGCGGCGGGAGGCCCGGCCCGAGTTCGAGGCCTAGCCGCGGGTGGCGCGGCCCGAGTAGGTCAGCGGGAACACCGAGTCCTTGCAGGCGTCCGGCACGTCCGGGGAGATCTGCACGACCATCTCCACCTCGACCACCCCGGCGGGCGGGATGGCCACCGGCTCGGCCATCGGTCGCACGCTCAGCACGCCGGACGGGCAGTCGACCACCCGGTTGTGCGCCTCGTCCAACGGCTGCCCCGGCACGGCCTGCAACGTCATCACGACGATGTCGACGCTGTTCGGGTTCGACAGCCGCACCAGCCGCGAACCGACCCCTCCGGGCGTCAGCTCGACCGGCGCGCCGGACACGTCGTTGATCTCGAACGGCTTGAGGTCGGAGACGCCCGGCTCGCCGTTGCTCACCGCGTAGGCCATGGCGGGCAGTTCGGGCTCGGGCCAGGTCAGGTGCATGGCGGCCACCACGGCGGCACCGACACCCAGGATGGTCATGGCGACGGCGACTTCCATCCGTGGTCCCAAGCTGCGCATGAGGCAACCTCACTAGATTGCTGCATCAGGCGGTGGGTTCGCCGCTAGCTCCCCGTCGGACCGGCGACCAGACTCGCCCGGCGGTTCATCGCTTCGCCCCTCGGCCCAGCGGGCCGCGAAGCCAATCTTGGAGAACGTTCAACCTTGGCGCAAGAACCAAGCAGGCCCGGAAATACAGGTCCAAAGACCCCTTGACACGTCACGCAGGGTGGCCTGAACAGCGCGTTCCCTCTACCTCGGCGACCGCCGGTTTCACCCGGACGGCGCAATCCTGGACCCGCACTGCTGCGGGTCCAGGAACTCTGCGTCAGCCTCTCAGGACCGCCCCGAAGCGGGACGACGCTTCCGCCACCGCCGCGTCACGGGCCACCGTGGCCTCCTCGACGGTCAGCGTCCGGTCCGGCGCGCGGAACCGCAGCGCGTACGCCAGCGACCGCTTGCCCTCGCCGACCTGGTCGCCCGTGTAGACGTCGAACAGGCGCAGGTCTTCCAGCAACCCGCCACCGCCGGCGGTCAGCGCCAGGGCCACCTCGGCGGCCGGCACGGCGGCGTCCACCACCACGGCCACGTCCAGCAACACCGGCGGGTACGGCGACACGATCGGGGCGGGACGGCGGTCCTCCACCGGCAGCGCGTCCAGGTCCAGCTCGAACGCCACGGTCCGCTTGGGCAGGCCCAGCGCTTCCAGGACCTTCGGGTGCAGCTCGCCCGCGTGACCCACCGGCCAGTCGCCGACGCGCAGTTCAGCGCACCGACCCGGGTGCCACGGCGCCAACGAGGACGCCTTGACGGTCAGCTCGACGCCATAGGCCTCACCGACCAGCCGTGCGGCCTGCACCGCGTCCGCCCAGTCCGCCGGACGACCCTTGCCCCACCAGCCCGCGTGCTCACGCAGCCCGGTCAGCACCGCGGCGACGTGCACCGGCTGCTGCGGCAGGGACGCCACCAGCGACGCGACCTGCTCGTCGGACGGCCGCGCGCCCACGCCCACCTCGGGCACCGGCACCGGCTGCGTACGCGGCAGCGTGACCTGCGCGACCGTGTAAAGGGCCACGTCACGCGCGCCACGCGCCAGGTTGCGCTGGAGCGTCTCCAACAGGCCCGGCACCAGCGTGGTCGCCAGCGCGTGCTTGTCCGCCTCCAGCGGGTTCAGCGCGCTGACCGTGCGCCGCCGCACGTCGTCCTCGGCCAGCCCGAACGCGTCGAACACCGAGGGCGCGATGAACGGGAACGGCTTGACCTCGACGAACCCGTTCTCGGCCAGCGCCCGGGCGACCGTCCGGCGCCGCCGCTGCTGCTCGGTCAGACCGCGACCGGCCGGGGCGGGCGGCAGCGTGGACGGGATCGTGTCGTACCCCTCCAGCCGCAGCACCTCCTCCACCAGGTCGGCGGGCTGGGTGAGGTCCGAGCGCCACGTCGGCGGCACCGCGGTGACCAGCGTCGCGCCGTCGTCACCGGTCGAGACCTCGACCTGGCAGCCGATCTGGCCCAGCCGCCGCGCCGTGACGCCGCGCGCGTAGCGCACGCCTGCCACCCGGTCGGGCAGGTCGATCGGCATGGTCACCGGACCGGGCAGCACCGGGGAGCCCACGTCCGTGCGACCCGGCTTGATGCTGCCCTCGGCGAACATGTGCAACAGGCGCGCCGCGCGCTCCAACGCCACCGGAGCCAGCGCGGGGTCCACGGTCCGCTCGAACCGCTTGGCCGCCTCTGAAGGCAGCTTGTGCCGCCTTACAGTGCGCGCGATGGACGCCGGGTCCCAGTTCGCCGCCTCCAGCAGGATGTCCGTGCTGGTGTCGCGGACCTCGGTGGACGCGCCGCCCATGACGCCCGCCAGCGACACCACGCCGCTGTCGTCGGCGATCACGATGTCGTCCGGGTCCAGCGCCCTGACCTGCTCGTCCAGCGTGGTGAGCTTCTCCCCCGCCGCCGCGCGCCGCACGACCAGGCCGCCCTGGACGGTCGCGCCGTCGAACGCGTGCAGCGGCTGGCCCAGCTCCAGCATCACGTAGTTGGTGACGTCGACCGGCAGCGAGATGGACCGGATGCCGGCCAGCATCAGCCGCCGCCGCATCCACCACGGGGTGGGCGCGGTCGGGTCCACGCCGGTGACCCGCCGGGCCACGAACCGCGAGCACGCCGACGCGTCCTCGATCCGGACCGGCAGCACCTCGCCCTCGGCCTCGGGCACCTCGGCCAGGCCGGGGTCGCCGAACGGCACGTCGAACGCGCAGGCGATCTCGCGGGCCAGGCCGCGCACGGAGAACGCGTAGCCGCGGTCCGGCGTGGGCGCGACCTCGATGACCGTGTCGTTGAGGCCCAGCAGCTCGACGGCGTCGTCACCGGGCTGCGCGGTGCCGCTGGGCAGCACCAGGATGCCCGAGTGGTCGTCGCCCAGGCCCAGCTCGCGGGCCGAGCAGATCATGCCCTCGCTGACGTGGCCGTAGGTCTTGCGCGGGGTGATGGCGAAGTCACCGGGCAGCACCGCGCCGGGCAGCGCCACGACGACCGTGTCGCCCTCGACGAAGTTCGACGCGCCGCACACGATGCCGTTGACCTGGTCGGGACCGACCTCGACCTGGCAGTAGCGGATGGGCTTCTTGAACTCGGTGAGCTCCTTGATCTCCATCACCCGGCCCGCGACGAGCGGACCGGTGACGGGACCGAGCTGGTGGACGTCCTCCACCTCCAGGCCGATCCGCACGAACGCCTCGGCGAGCCGCTCGGGCGTCGGGGTCTCGGGGAATTCGAGGTTCTCGACCAGCCAGGTAACCGGGATACGCACCGGTCATGCCTCCGTTCCGAATGGCTGGGTGAAGCGGACATCGCCTTCGACCATGTCGCGCATGTCGGGCAGGCCGTTGCGGAACTGCAGCGTGCGCTCCAGGCCCATGCCGAACGCGAACCCGGAGTACACGTCCGGATCGACGCCGCAGTTGCGCAGCACGTTCGGGTTGACCATGCCGCAGCCGCCCCACTCGACCCAGCCGGCGCCGCCCTTCTTCTCCGGGAACCACACGTCCACCTCGGCGGACGGCTCGGTGAAGGGGAAGAAGCTGGGCCGCAGGCGGGTCTTGGAGTCCTCGCCGAACATCGCGCGGGCGAACGCGTCGAGCGTGCCCTTCAAGTGCGCCATGGTCAGGCCCTTGTCCACGGCCAAGCCCTCGACCTGGTGGAACACCGGCGTGTGGGTGGCGTCGAGCTCATCGGTGCGGAAGGTGCGCCCGGGGCACACCACGTACACCGGCAGTTCGCGTTCCAGCAGCGTGCGGGCCTGCACCGGGCTGGTGTGCGTGCGCAGCACCAGGCCGGAGCCCTCGGGTGCCACGTAGAAGGTGTCCTGCATGGTGCGGGCCGGGTGGTCCTTGCCGAAGTTCAACGCGTCGAAGTTGAACCACTCGGTCTCCAGCTCGGGGCCCTCGGCGACCTCGTAGCCCATCGCGACGAACACGTCGGCGATGCGCTCGGCGAGGGTGCTGATGGGGTGGCGGGCGCCGCGCGGGACCCGGTCCCAGGGCAGCGTGACGTCGACCGACTCCTCGCGCAGGACCCGCTCGTCGCGCTCGGCCTGGAGCACGGCGCGGCGCTCCTCGAACGCGTTCTTCACCGCGTTCTGCGCCTCGTTCACCCGCTTGCCCGCCTCGGCCTTGGCGGCGGGCGGCAGCGCGCCGATCTCCCGCCTGGCCAGCAGGACGGGCGAGCGGTCACCCAGGTGGCTCGGCTTCACGGCGGCGAGCTCGTCGAGGTCGGCCGCCTTGGCGAAGGCCTCCCGCGCTTGCTCCACCGCCGTGTCGAGCGCCTCCGGTGAGAGCGCCGCGACCTGCTTGGGGTCGTACGGGTCGTTGGCTCCGGACATGGTTGGTGGACAGCTCCCGTCGCGTGCCGCGTGTGGAAACCACCCCGTGAAGGGCACGGAGCGGCGGGTCGATCCTAGGTGATCGGGCCGGGGCGGGATCCACCGCGGCCGTGACTGCGCCGTTACCCCGGCGGGTCGGCCGCGCGGGATTGTCGTACCCCTCGTGCACACTGATCTTCGAGTGAGCCGCCGGCCCGGCGGGCGAAGCGCCGAAAACCGGGTCCGCCGCCACCGTGGCGCACCTAGAATCGACCGTCCTACGTGACCTGACCCGAGGTGGATTCCACTCCCATGGCACACACCTTCGGTGTCGACCTGCGCGGGATCATCGATCTGCTCAGCCACCACCTCTACAGCAGTCCGCGCGTGTACGCGCGGGAGTTGCTGCAGAACGCGGTGGACGCGATCACCGCCCGCCGAGCGCTCCAGCCGGACGCGCCGGGCGAGGTGGTGATCGAGCCGATCGACTCCGGCACGGGCGGCACCCTCCGCATCTCCGACACCGGCATCGGCCTGACCGAGCGCGAGGTCCACGACCTGCTCTCGACACTGGGCCGCACGTCCAAGCGGGACGAGCTGGGGTTCGCCCGCCAGGGCTTCCTCGGCCAGTTCGGCGTGGGCCTGCTGTCCGCGTTCCTGGTCGCCGAGCGCATCCGACTGGTGTCCCGGTCGGCCAAGGGCGGTCCCGCCGTGCGGTGGACAGCCGACGCGGCCGGGAACTACGAGGTCGAGGTCGACGAGACGGCGCGCGCCGAGATCGGCACCACGATCGAGCTGGTGCCCAACCGGGACTCCGAGCACTGGCTGGAGCACGCCGTCGTCAAGGCGCTGGTCAGCGAGTACGGCGAGTTGCTGCCGGTCAAGGTCAGCGTCGGCGGCGAGGTGCTCACCGCGGAGCGGCTGCCGTGGCTGGACGAGCCGCTGGAGTACGGCGCGAAGGTGCTGGGCGTGCGGCCGTTCGACGCGATCCCGGTCGAGGTGCCGACGGTGGGCCTGACCGGCGTGGCGTACGTGCTGCCCGGCGGCGTGCACC
The DNA here is from genome assembly GCF_040647305.1 of Saccharothrix sp. NPDC042600. NCBI lineage: Bacteria > Bacillati > Actinomycetota > Actinomycetes > Pseudonocardiales > Pseudonocardiaceae > Saccharothrix > Saccharothrix sp. NPDC042600. The sequence goes on from NZ_JBEZBW010000027.1 coordinate 24,090, forward strand.
CCGGCGCGCGCCAGTCCCACCGCGTGTACCTCAAGCGGATGCTGGTCGGCGACGCCATCGAGGGCCTGCTGCCGGAGTGGGCGTACTTCGTGCGGTGCGTGGTCGACTCGTCGTCGCTGCGGCCGACGGCGAGCCGCGAGGCGCTCTACCAGGACGAGACGCTGCTCGCGGTGCGCGAGGAGCTGGGCCGGCAGGTGCGCGACTGGCTGGTGCGGCTGGACGCGACCGACCCGGACCGCACGTCGGCGCTGCTGGACGCGCACCACCTGGGCATCAAGTCGCTGGCGCGGGTGGACGACGAGATGCTGCGGCTGGTGGAGCGGTGGCTGCCGTTCGAGACCACCGACGGCGGGCAGTCGCTGCGCCAGTTCAAGCGCAAGCACGGCTCGATCGCGTACGTGCCGGACGTGGACGAGTTCCGCCAGCTCGCGCCGGTGGCCCACGCGCAGGGGATGGGCCTGCTCAACGCGGGCTACGCCTACGACGTGGAGATCATGGACCGGCTGGTGGCGCTGGACGGTCCGGCGGCGGCGCGGCGGGTCGCGCCGACCGAGGTGCTGGCCGCGCTCGGCGACCCGGAGCCGGAGCTGGAGCGGGCGCTGCGCGACCGGTTGGCGCTGGCCAAGGAGGTGCTGGAGCGGCACGACTGCGAGGCCGTGCCGCGCGACTTCGACCCGGCGTCGCTGCCCGCCCTGCTGGTCACCAACGTGGAGGGCGAGCGCCGGCGCGACGTCGAGCAGGTGGGCGAGCAGGCCGACCCGCTGTGGGCGGAACTGCTGGGCAGCCTGGTGTCGCGGGAGTCCGACGCGGCCCAGCGGCTGGTGCTCAACGTGCGCAACCCGCTGGTGCGGCGGCTGGCGGGGCTCAACGACTCGGCGCTGGTGGAGCTGACCGTGGAGTCCCTGTACGTGCACGCGCTCCTGCAAGCGCGCCGGCCGATGCGCCCCAAGGACACGGCCGCGCTCAACCGCTCTTTCCTGGAACTGCTGGACCGCGCTGTCGGAGGGCAATCGTGAGCGAGGAGAAGACCGCGGCCGAGCAGCAGTTCGTCGAGGCGTACCACATGCCCGAGGGCATGGCGCGGCACGAGGCGCTGGAACGCGCCGCGCGCACCGCGGACGCCGTCGACCACCTGCCGCTGGGCGTGAGCTGCCGGATCGCGCTGATCCGGTCCGCCTACGACCTGGGCCGCTACGACCTGATGCTGGCGCCGTTCGCGTGGTGCGGCGCGGCGGAGAAGCGCGACCCGACGGCGTTCGACGAGTGGGAGACCCACAGCTTCGACTGGGCCCACAAGTGGATCGTCAGCGGGCTGATGGCCGACCCCCGGTTCACGCTGGAGCAGGTCCGGTCGGTGATCGCCCAGCTCGGCGAGCGGTACCAGTCCCACGGGTACTCGATGCAGCCGGTGTACGGGGCGCGGGCGCAGCTCGCCGAGCACATCGGCGACGAGGAGGGCTACCGCGACCACTTCGCCCGGTACCTGGCCATGGACCGGGGCCCGATGAGCGACTGCGAGGCGTGCGTCGTCGAGGACCAGGCCGGGCACCTGATCCGGCAGGGCCGGTACGCGGAGGCGGTCGCGCACGCCGAGCACCAGTTGGAGAAGGACACCGGGTGCGCCACCCAGCCGCAGGGCATCCTGACCACGCTGACGCCGGCGTTCGTGGCCCTGGGCGACCTGGACCGGGCGCGGCAGGCCCACGTGGTGGCGCACCGGCTGGTGCGGGACGACCAGTACGGCGGCTACGTGGACGACCACCTGGTGTTCTGCGCGACCTCGGGCAACGTCCAGCGCGGCATCGACCTGCTGCACCGGCAGGTGCACCGGGTGCACCACTCGCCGTCGCCGTCGCAGGAGATGCACTTCGCGGCGGGCGCGGCGGTGCTGCTCAGCCGCGTGGACAAGCACCAGGACTTCGTCGTGCCGCGCGACGGGCAGACGGAGATCCACAGCGCGCCGAAGCTCCGGGAGCTGCTGGAGGCAAAGGCGCTGGAGATCGCGGAGCGGTTCGACCGGCGCAACGGGACGGACGCGGTGAGCCGCCGCATCCGCGCGAAGCTCGCGTCGGCCGACACACCGCACGTGCCGCTGGCGGTGCCGGTGCCCGCGGTGGTCGCCCCGGAGCCGGAGGAGGAGCCGACGCCGGTCGCCGACCCGGTCGAGCTGGCGCACGACATGAACCGCGCGTTCGACCACGGCGACTTCATCACCGGCATGCGGCTGCTGCGGTCCCTGCCCCGCGACCTCGACCCGCTGCTGCCGGAGGGCCTCGCGGCGCGGGTCGCGGCCCGGCGGGCGCTGGCGGCGCGGCAGAGCCCGCTGCACGAGGAGCACACGACCGCCCTGGACGAGCTGGACGCGGCGGTCGCCCGGCTGGCGGCGGCGGGCGAGCACGACTACGCCAACCGGTACCGCAGCCGGGGCACGGCGATGCGGGCCGAGCAGGTCGGGGTGGAGGCGGCCCTGGCCGAGGCGCGGGAGTGCGTGGCGGAGGCGGACCGCGCGGGCACCCCGTACACGCGGGTGCTGACCCGGCTCGTGGTGGTCGACCTGCTGGGTGAGCTGGACGCGACCGACGAGCGGGGCGAGCTGGTGCGGGAGGCGTTGGCGCTGGCCGAGGCGGACGTGCCCGAGCTGGTGTCGCGGGTGCGGTGCGACGTCGCGCAGCACCTGGCGTCCATCGGCGAGCTGGACGAGGCGTCCGCGGTGGTCGCCGAAGTGCTGGCCGGTGCGCCCATGCCGGGCGTGCGGTTCGACGCGCTGCGGCTGCGGTTGAAGATCGAGACCGTGCTGGGGCTGCCCGCCGCGCTGGAGACGGCGGAGGAGTTCGTGGCCGCCTTCAGCACACCGCGCGGTCCGTGGACGGCGGAGGCGCACCGGCAGCGGGTGGCGTCGATCGACCGGCTGGAGGTCGAGGACCGGCAGTTCGAGCAACTGCGCGAGGCGATCTCCGTGGGGCACGAGCTGGGCGTGCCCGAGGACGTGGCGCACGCCTGCTACACGCTGGCCGGCGGCTACCTCAAGACCGGGCGGTTCGTGGAGGCCGCCGAGGCGCTGGAGGAAGCGGTCCGGGTCATCGAGAGCCACGACGTGCGCGACGACATCGAGGTGCCGGTGCGGTACCGGTTGGCGCAGGCGTGCTCGCGGCTGGACGAGAACGAGACGGCGCGAACACACCTGGAGACGGCGCTGCCGCTGATCCCCGAGGAGGAGCCGTGGCGGCGGGCGCTCGCCTACGACCTCCTGGGCGGCGTGCTGCGGCGGCTGGACCGCGCGTCGGCCGGCGCGCGGGCGTACGCGGAGGCGGCGCAGCAGTGGGAGCGGGTGCCCGACCCGGCGGAGGCGGCCGGGTCGTGGGTCGAGTCCGCGGCGGCGCTGCCGGACGACGAGCGCGACCGGTGCGGTGCGGCACTGGACGCGGCGGAACGGCTCCTGCCCGCGATGGACAACGAGGACCACCGGACACACCTGTCGGCGCGCATCGCGGCGATCCGGGCGTTCCTGCACTTCCAGGCCGGGGAGTACGCGGAGGCGCTGGAGCGCAACGGGGTGGCCGAGGAGTTGGCGGCGCGGCTGGGCGACGTCGACTGGCAGTCGTTCCTGGCGCAGCGGGGTGCGCGGTTCCTGTTGCAGTCGGGCGACGCGGTCAACGCGGAGGCGGAGGCGCGGCGGGCGGCCGGCTTGCTGACGGAGAACGCGCCGCTGCAGATCGTGGGCGACACGGCCAACGTGCTGGAGGAGGTGCTGCGGGCTTTGGACAAGCCGGTCGCGGGCGACCCGGTGCTCCGAGCACTCAACGCACGCCTGCAGGACTGACGGCGAGTCGGGACGCGCGGCTGGACGGCGGACGCGCGGCTGGACGGGCTGGGCACATCGAGGCGAGGTGCCCAGCCGGGTCCAGACGTGCGGAAGCAGCGGCGCGGATGGTGGGCGCGGCGCAGGTGGCGGCGGCGCTCGGGCGGCGCGGCGCGCAGGTGGCGGCAGCGGGCGGCGTGGCGCGGCGCTCGGGCGGCGCGGCGCGTGGTCAGGTGCGTTGGGCTCGCGCGGAGGCGTAGAGGCAGACCGCGGCGGCCGTGGCGAGGTTCAGGCTTTCCGCGCCGCCGTAGATGGGGACCTTCAGCGACGTGTCGAGCTTGGTCACCACGTCGTCGGGTAGGCCGTGGGCCTCGCTGCCGAACACCCACGCCGTGGGTTGGGCCAGGTCGCCGCGCAGGTCGGCCGTGACCAGGTCCTCCTCGGCGTAGCCGTCGGCGGCCACCAGGCGCAGGCCGGCGGCTCGGCACGCCGCGAAGACCTCGTCCGCGTCGCGCGAGCGGGAGATCGGCAGGTGGAAGACGCTGCCGGTGGACGCGCGCACGCACTTGCCGTTGTGCGGGTCCACCGTGTCGCCGGCGAAGATCACCGCGTCGGCGCCGGCCGCGTCGGCGACCCGGGCCACCGTGCCCGCGTTGCCGGGGTCGGCCACGCCGTGCAGGACCGCCACCAGCCGTGCGCCGGTCAGCGACAGGGGCACGTCGAGCAGGTCGCACACCGCGACCAGGCCCTGGGGCGACACCGTCTCCGACAAGCCCGCCGCCGCCTTCTCGGTGACGGCGCTCACCGGCACCCCGGCGTCCACCGCCGCCCGGACCAGCTCGGGGTTGCGGTCGGCGGCCACCGAGGTGACGAACAGCTCGTGCACCCGACCGCGCCCGGCGGCGGCCCAGGACAGTGCTTCGCGCACCGCCTGCGCCCCCTCGGCCAGGAAGCGGCCCGCCCGTTCCCGGCCGGACCGCCGCGTCAGGTGCCGAGCGGCAACGACCCGGGGTGTCCGTTCGGTGAACGGAGCAGCCCCGGGTCGTGGTGCGTCGCTCAGGCCTTGTCCTCGACGGGCGCGTTCACGTCGGCGGGCAGCGCGGCCTTCGCCAGCTCGACCAGCGCGGTGAAGGCGCCGGGGTCGCTGACGGCCAGCTCGGCCAGGATCTTGCGGTCGACCTCGATCTCGGCGAGGCGCAGGCCCTGGATGAAGCGGTTGTAGGTCATGCCGTTGGCCCGGACACCCGCGTTGATGCGCTGGATCCACAGCTTCCGGAAGTCACCCTTGCGCGCGCGGCGGTCGCGGTACGCGTAGTTGAGCGAGTGGAGCACCTGCTCCTTGGCCTTGCGGTACAGCCTCGAACGCTGGCCGCGGTAGCCGCTGGCGAGCTCAAGGGTGGTACGGCGCTTCTTCTGGGCGTTCACGGCCCTTTTGACGCGTGCCACGGGTCCATCCTGTCGATCTCGTGGGGCTCGTGGCCCCGGTGTTCATGGGGGAGCGGGAGGATCAGATGCCGAGCAGCTTCTTGATCCGCGGCACGTCGTTCTTGGCGACCTCGGTGGTGCCGCTGAGGCGACGGGTCAGCTTGCTGGACTTCTTCTCCAGCAGGTGGCGCTTGCCCGCCTTCTCACGGATGATCTTGCCGCTGCCGGTGACCTTCACGCGCTTGGAGGTACCGCTGTGGCTCTTGTTCTTCGGCATTCCTGTCCTCGTCTCCTGCCGGCCGCCCCGCAGACGCGGGACGGCCACGCTTGCGCCCGACCGGGAGCCGGGCCACTGCTTGCGCCCGGCCGCGGTGGCCGGGGTCACTCCTCGACAGACTCCGCCGGGGCGTCCTGGTCCTGCTCGTGCTTCACCGGGCGGGTCTTCGTGGTCTTGTGCGGCGCCAACACCATGATCATGTTGCGGCCGTCCTGCTTCGGGTTCGACTCGACGAAGCCCAGCTCCGCGACGTCCTCCGCCAGCTTCTGCAGCAGCCGGTAACCGAGTTCGGGCCGGGACTGCTCTCGGCCGCGGAACATGATGGTCACCTTGACCTTGTTCCCGTGCGACAGGAAGCGGGCCACGTGGCCCTTCTTCGTCTGGTAGTCGTGCGGGTCGATCTTCGGCCGGAGCTTCTGCTCCTTGATGACCGTCAGCTGCTGGTTGCGGCGCGACTCACGGGCCTTCTGGGCGCTCTCGTACTTGAACTTCCCGTAGTCCATGAGCTTGCAGACCGGCGGCCGAGCCTGCGCGGCGACCTCGACGAGGTCGAGATCCGCTTCCTGCGCGAGTCGGAGCGCGTCCTCGATGCGAACGATCCCGACCTGCTCGCCGTTCGGCCCGACCAGACGAACTTCCGGCACGCGGATGCGCTCGTTGATTCGCGGCTCGGTGCTGGCGGGAGCACCTCGGTTCGAGGGACTTGTCATTCACGTCCTTTGTGACTCGTTGTGCGCCAAAGACAAGAGGCCCCACACCTGCCCGGTGTGAGGCCCGCTTCCGACCGATCGCACAACGAAGGGCGCAGTCCACCCGTCGAGGTGACCGGACCCGGCCACCTTCAGGCGGTGGAACGCGGGTGGGAGCGGGGCTCCACTTGCCGTCCCCACGTGGGTGGGGACTGGTCGCGCGGAGAATAGTAGCAGACCGGCTTGTCAACCCCCGAACCGGCGACCGGCGAGGCGCGGTTGCGACAATGGCCGACGTGACCGACCTGCCTCCGAACAACGTCCGCGAGCTGTCCGATGTTCCCAGCATCGAGGTGATCAGCAAGGCGGCCATCATGCTGCTGTCCGCCGCCGCCGAGCGCCTCGGCCTGGCCGACGAGGACCCGGACTCCAGCCCCCGCCGCGACCTCGACGAGGCCCGCCGCCTGATCACCGCCCTGGCCGGCCTGGTCACCGCGTCCGCCGAGTACCTCGGCCCGCACGCCGGCCCGCTGCGCGAGGGCCTGCAGTCCGTGCAGCGCGCGTTCCGCGAGGCCTCCGCCGTGCCCGACGAGCCGGGTCAGGGCCCGGGCGAGAAGTTCACCGGACCGGTGTACTGACCGGCCGACACCGCACCCCCGCGCGTTCGCTGGGTCGCCGCGCTGAGTGACCCAGCGAACACAGCAGGACACCTGCGGATAAGTTGTGAAAGTCCTCCTGGGAAGCCCGTTCGTTGTGGTTGGCTGTGCGCGCGAGAGGGATCACTCGATCGAGTGAGATCACCTCTGGCTCGCACTTGGCAGCCACATTGAGGGGGCACCCAGTCATGGGAGATTTCGGCGCGTCCTGGAGACGGATCGCCGGTGTCGGGACGGTGGCGGCGATCGCCGCCCTGGGTCTCAGCGCGACGCCGGCGAACGCGCAGCAGGGTGAGATCATCGGCGCCAACAGCGCGAACGCGGTCGAGGGCCGCTACATCGTCGTCCTGAAGGACCGCTCGCGCATCAACGCGGTCGCGGGCCGGTCCGGGGTCCAGGTGACCCACCGGTACCAGACGGCGCTCGACGGCTTCGCGGCCAAGATGAGCGAAGCTCAGGCCAAGCGGCTCGCGGGGGACCCCGACGTCGCCAAGGTCGTGCAGGACCAGCGCGCCAAGATGACCGGCACGCAGGCCAACCCGCCGTCGTGGGGCCTGGACCGGATCGACCAGCAGAACCTGCCGCTGAACAGCTCGTACGCCTACCCGAACCTCGGCGGCGGCGTGCACGCTTACGTGCTCGACAGCGGCATCCGGACCTCGCACACCGACTTCGGCGTGCGGGCCAGCTTCGACTACAACGCGATCCCGACCGAGCCGGCCGTGGACTGCCTGGGCCACGGCACGCACGTCGCCGGGACCATCGGCGGGGCCTCGTACGGTGTCGCCAAGGGCGTGCGCCTGCACGCGGTGAAGGTCCTCGACTGCGAGGGCTTCGGTTTCTTCTCGGAGATCGTCGCCGGTGTCGACTGGGTCACCAACAACCACGTGAAGCCCGCCGTGGCGAACATGAGCCTCGGCGCGCTGAACGACAATGGCGCCGCGTCCGTGGTCAACGACGCGGTGAGCCGGTCGATCGCGGCCGGCGTCACCTACGTGATCTCGGCCGGCAACGCCGGCCAACTGCCGGAGGGCGACGCCTGCCGGTTCTCGCCGGCCCAGGTCGGCAACGCTCTCACCGTGGGTGCGACGAACACCAGCGACGCCCGCGCCGCCTTCTCCAACCGCGGCTCGTGCGTGGACCTGTTCGCCCCGGGCGTGAACATCACCTCGGCGTTCATCGACAGCGACACCTCGACCCTGGTCGAGAGCGGCACGTCCATGGCGGCGCCGCACGTCGCGGGCGCGGTCGCGAACTACCTGTTCCAGAACCCGACCGCGACGCCGGCCCAGGTGCACGCGGCGATCGTGAACGGCGCGACGACCGGCAAGGTCACCGACACCCAGGGCTCGCCGAACCGCCTGCTCCACGCCTCGCCCACCCCGGAGTGGACCCCGGTCGCCGACCGGATCGTCCGCGGTGAGTCGTTGCTGCGCGGGCAGCAGAAGACCTCGGCGAACGGGCAGAACCGGCTGGCCCTGCAGAACGACGGCAACCTCGTGCTCTACGGCTCCTCGAACCAGGTCCTGTGGCACAGCCACACCTGGAACAGCGACGTCGTCCGGGCCGAGCTGCAGTTCGACGGCAACTTCGTGCTCTACAACGCCGCGGGCGCGCCGCGCTGGTACTCCGCCACGGGTGGCACGGCGGCCGACCAGGTCGTCGTCGGTGACGACGGCAACCTGACCATCCGCAACGCGTCGCAGTCCTTCTGGACCTACCGCGACAAGGTGATCCGCAACGAGAACCTCTACCGCGGCCAGCAGAAGACCTCGCCGAACGGCCAGTTCCGCCTGGTGCTGCAGAACGACGGCAACCTGGTGTTCTACAACGCCGCCAACCAGGCGCTGTGGCACACCTTCACCTACGGCACCGGCGTGGTCCGCGCGACGCTGCAGTCGAACGGCGACTTCGTGCTGTACGACTCGGCCGGCAACGCCCGGTGGCGCACCAACACCGCCGGCACGCCGTCCGACCGGATGGTCGTCCAGGACGACGGCAACCTGGTGCTCTACGGGTACTCGCAGTACTACTGGCACCGCTGGCAGTAAGTCCTCCCGGGCTCACCGACCCCGCACGCCCCTGGTCCGGAGGTAACGGGTCGCCAGGGCCGTGACGACCTCCGGGTCGCCGCGGCGCCAGGCGTCGGCGGGGTCGGTGGGGAACTTGGCCAGCTCTCGCGGTGAGAGGGTGGTCAGGGCCTGGAGGGCCAGCAAGTCCACTTGGCCGGTGTCGCGCAGACGTTGCGCGGCACCGGCCTTCTTCGCGTAGCGCAGGCGCAGCGGCAGCCACGTGATCAGCAAGAACGCCACCGGGATCGCGATCAGCGCCACCGCCAGCCACAGCGCCGTCGTCTCGACCGCTTCGACCTGGGTGTTGCCCGCGTCCACCAGGGTGCCGCCGGCGTCGCGGCCCTTGTCCAGCGCCTCCCCCAGCTTCCCGCCGACCAGGGGCACGTCGCGGGCCTTCGCGGCGGCGTCGGTGAACGTGTCGCGCAGGCCGTTGCCGGCCTTGGTCAGGCCGTCGCCGGGCGCCCGCAGGGTCAGCACGGCGTCCCGCGCGCCCAGCGCCACCTCGACCCAGAACCACACCCAGGCCAGCGCGATCAGGTCGGCCACCGCCTGGCGTGCCCGGCGCACCGGGGCGTCCGCGTACCACTTCATGCGAGACCAATACCACCGACAAGACCTTGTGACCCCCTCCCGCACTAATCTGGCGGGAGTGGGGACGACGTTCGGCGGTCTGCTGCGCGAGTACCGGCAGCGCGCGAGGCTGACCCAGGAGGAGCTGGCCGAGGGTTCGGGGGTCAGCGTCCGCGCGATCAGCGACATGGAACGCGGTCGGGCCAAGGGACCGCAGCGGCGCACGGTGGAGGCGTTGGCGGGGGTCCTGAACCTGTCCGACGAGGAACTCCGGCAGCTCGCCAGTGCCGCGAAGGACGGCCGGGTGCGCAAGCCGCCCCCGATCGCCCAGTGCGCGTTGCCGCCGGACATCGCCGACCTGACCGGGCGGGAGCGGGCGCTGGAGGTGCTGGCCACCATCGCCGACCGCGCCGAGACCTCGGTGGCGGTCGTGCACGGGCCGCCGGGGGCGGGCAAGACGAGCCTTGCGGTGCGGGCCGGGTACCGGTTGGCCGACCGTTACCCGGACGGGTGTTTCTTCTTCAACCTCCGGGGCATGGACGCGCGTCCGCTGCACCCGGCGGAGGTCGTGCACCGGATGCTGCTCGCGCTGGGCGTGGAGGAGTCGCGGGTGCCCGCGAGCGAGGCGGAGCGCTCGGACCTGTACCGGGAGCTGCTGCGCGACCGGTCCACGCTGCTGGTGCTGGACAACGCCGCCGACGAGGCCCAGGTGCGCCCGCTGCTGGCCACCGGCCGGCGGTCGCTGGTGCTGGTGACCTCCCGGCAGGTGCTGGGCGGGTTGGCGGCGGTGGCGCGGCTGGCGCTGGACGTGCTGGGGCCGGCCGAGTCGGTGGACCTGCTGGCCGCCATCGCGGGACCGCGGGTCGCCGCCGAGCCCGAGGCGTCCGCGCGGGTGGCCCGGCTGTGCGGGCACCTGCCGCTGGCGCTGCGCATCGCGGGCAACCGGCTGGCCAGCCGTCCGAAGTGGACGGTCGAGCACCTGGCGGGGCAGCTCGCCGACGAGCGCCGCCGGCTGACCGCGTTGACCGCGGGCGACCTGCAGGTCCGCACGGCGTTCGAGATGTCCTACCGGCAGTTGGGCGGCAAGGCGGCGCTGCTGTTCCGGCGGCTGTCGGCGGTGCCCGGGGCGACCTCCACGCCGGAGCTGGCGGCGGTCGCGGCGGGCATGGACCGGTTCGAGGCCGAGGACACGCTGGAGGAGCTGGTGGACGTGAGCCTGCTCGACACCGCCGAGACGCCCGGCCGGTACGTCTTCCACGACCTGGTCCGGGTGTTCGCCGGGGAACGGCTGGCCGAGGAGGAGCCCGACCACGAGGAGACCCGCGCGCGGGTGGTCCGGCACCTGCTGGGCACGGCGGTGGCGGCGGCCGGGTTCTACGGCCCCGACGCCCGCGACACGCCGACGGCGTTGTTGGCCGACAAGGACGACGCGGACGCGTGGCTGGCCGCGGAGACCTCCGGCTGGCTCGGTGCGCTGCGCTGGGCGTCGGCGCGCGGCCTGCACCGCGAGGTGCTGGACCTGGCCACCGCCATGCACTGGTACTCCGACCAGCGCGGACGTGGTGAGACGTGGGTGGAGGTGTTCACCGCGGGGGTGGCGGCGGCGCGGGCGTTGGGCAGCGTGCGCGACGAGGCCGTGCAGCTGAACTTCCTGACCTGGACGTTGTGCGTGCTGTTGCACCGGCCCGCGGACGCCCTGGCCCTGCACGACGAGGCGTGGAACGCGGCGGTCGCCAGCGGTGACGTGCGCGAACAGGCCTGGGCCATGCACTACCGGGCCGCGTCGGAGATGCACTCGGGCGAACTGGAGTCCGCGCGGGAGAGCGCGGGCCGGGCGCGGGAGCTGTTCCGGGCGGCCGACTACCCGTTGGGCGAGCAGATCTCGTTGTCCTGCCTGGGACTCGTGCTGCACGGGCTCAAGCGGTACGAGGAGGCGGTGGACGTGCACCGGAGCCTGTTGGCGGGCGTGCGCGCGGGGGTGCTGGACCTGTCGCCGGTGATGACCGCGGAAATGCTGGGCAGCCTGCTCGTGCGCACCGCCAACAGCCTGGCGGAGCTGGGTCGCTGGCCGGAGGTGTTGGAGACGGCGACCGAGGCCGTCGAGCACTCGGTCGCCGCCACGGCGCCCAACACCACGAGCGACGCGCGCGCGTTGCGCGGGCTGGCCCTGTTCCGGCTCGGTGAGCCGGTGGAGGCGCGGACGGAGCTGCTGGAGGCGGTCGCGGTGGCGACGCGGCAGCGGCACCGCCGGCTCGTGCACGCGTTGGAGGTGCTGGCCGAGGTCCACGACGAACTCGGCGACCCGGCGGCGGGAGGGGAGTGCCGAGCCCGGGCCGCCGAACTGCGGTCAGCCGATCGGTGACGCGTTCCTGGCCATCGCAACGCGGTCCTTTCGTGGGGGTGACCCCAGTCAACCGCCGCGGACGGGCGCGCACCACGCAGAAGTACCGGCAGAAGTACGCGCCCGTCTCACAACGTCAGTCGAGGACCGCGAGCGCGTCGATCTCGACCAGGAGGCCGGCGGGCAGGCCGACGTAGACCGTGGTGCGGGCCGGGAACGGCCGCTGCGTCACGACCTCGTTGTAGACCTCGTTCATCTCGGCGAACTGGGAGGTGTCGGTGAGGTAGACGCGCATCATCACGACGTCGTCCATGGACGCGCCGCCCGCCTCCAGCACGGCGGCGACGTTGCGCAGCGCCTGGCGGGCCTGCTCGGCGACGGTGTCGCCGACGATCGCGCCGGTGGCGGGGTCGAACGCGACCTGGCCCGCGACTTGCAGGACGTTGCCCTTGCGGACGCCCTGCGAGAACGACGCCACCGGGGTGGGCGCGTTCGGCGTGCGGATCTCGGTCTTGGCCATGCGTGTTCTCCTGTTAGTCGCGCGGTGTGTAGCCGCATTCGAGGGACGCCGCCCGCGCGGTCGCGAGCAGGTCGGGCAGGTGGCCCAGGAGGCCGTCGAAGTCGAGCAGCACCTTGGGCACGGACATCGAGACCGCCGCCAGGACTTCGCCGCGCGCGCCCCGGATGGGTGCCGCGATGCAGTGGATGAAGTCCTCGTGCTCGGCGTTGTCGATGGCGTAACCGCGTTCGCGGACGCGGGTCAGCTCCTCCAGGTACGCCTCGGGGGTGGTGATGGTGTTGGTGGTCAGCGGCACGTAGTCGATCTCCCGCGCGACCTCGCGGCGGCGCGGCTCGGGCAGGTCGGACAGCAGGACCTTCGCCACGGCCGTGCAGTGCAGCGGGGCGCGGCGGCCGATGCGGGAGTACATGCGCATCGGGTGGGTGCTGTCGTACTTGTCGATGTAGATCACCTCGCCGCCCTCGTAGGACGCCAGGTGGACCGTGTAGCCGAGTCTGGCGTTCAGCTCGCGCAGCGCGGGTTCGGCGGCGCGGCGCACGTCGCGTTCCTCCAGCGCCCGATTGGCCAGGTCGAACAGCGCCGCGCCCAGGCGGTAGTGGTGCACGCCGTCGCGGCGCACGAACCGGTGCGACTCCAGGGTGCGCAACAGCCGGAGCGTGGTGGACTTGTGCACGTCGATGACGGCGGACAGCTCGTCGAGCGTCTTGGCCCCCTTGGCCAACTCCCCCATCAACGTCAACGCCCGGTCCAGGCTCTGACTCATCACACTCTCCTCAGGTGCGCGGCGGCCCACGCCGGCGGGTCGGCGGACAGCAGCGGCCCGGTCACCTCGGGCGGCAGCGGTTCGCCCACATCTTCGCTGGTGAGCAGGGCGGCGGCGGCCTGGAGGTGCCCGGCGCGCAACCGGCGTGTCGGCGGCAGGCCCGCGAGGTGCGCGGCGAGGTACCCGGCGGCGAAGCCGTCACCGGCCCCGACGGGCTCCACGACGTCCACCTTCAGCGCTTCCTGGTAGGTGAACGCGCCGTCCTCGGCGAGCGTCGCGCCCTCCGCGCCCTGCTTGACCACCAGCGTGGACGGGCCGGGCAGCAGGGTGCGCAACTTCTCCGGGTCACCGGTCCCCCACACCGCCTCGGCCTCGTCCGCGCCGGCCAGCACGATGTCGGCGCGGCCGGCCAACTCCAGCAGGACGGTCGGGTCGCGGTCGGTCCACAACGCCGGCCGCCAGTTCAGGTCGAACGACACCAGGTGCTCACGCGGGCCACTCAAGACGGCCCTCAGCAGTTCGAGGCAACTGTCCGACAGCGCGGCCGTGATCCCACTGACGTGCACCAGCCGAACGCCGTCGAGAGCAAGCCCGTCCAGGACTTCCGGCCCCATCGCCGAAGCCGCCGAGCCAGACCGGTAGTAGCGCGCATGGCTGCCAGACGCGTCCGCTTCCTTCACGTACAACCCGGTCGGCCGCGAAGGATCAACCCGCACGCCCGACACGTCCACCCCAGCGCCACCGACGTAGTCGAGCACGGCACCGCCGAAGGCGTCGTCCCCCACCGCGGACACCCAACGGCTGCGCAAACCCAAGCGCGCCAGGTGGATGGCCACGTTCGACTCGGCACCGCCGATCGCCCGGTTCCACGTGCGCACCGAGCGCACCGGACCGGGTTCCGCCGGCACCAGGACGACCATCGTCTCGCCCAGGCACACCACGCCGCCCGATAGGTCGAACCGCATCCGCTGTCCTCCGGAGTTCATTGACGAGGCGGCAGGCGAATGTTACACATCTCGGCATCACATCGCGCAATAGCCGTTGCGAAATATGCAACGTGAGGAGCGAGACACGTGGACATCGACCGGGACGCCGTCGCCGCCCTCCGCGACGAGCGGATCGACTGGCGGTTCAAGGGCCTGCCCGCGAGCGCGTTCGGCGCGACCGTCGGCGAGGTCGCGGACCGCCGGCTGGACCTGTTCGCCGACGGCTTCGTCGGACCGCTGGTCGTGCTGGACGCCGCCGCGCTGGAGCACAACCTGGCGACCATGGCCGCGTGGTGCGACAAGCACGGCGTGCTGCTGGCCCCGCACGGCAAGACGACCATGGCACCGCAGCTGTTCGCCCGCCAGCTCGACCACGGCTCGTGGGGCGTCACCGCCGCCAACACCAGCCAGCTGCGCGTCTACCGGGCGTTCGGGGTCGGCACGGTCCTGCTGGCCAACCAGCTCGTGGACCCCGCCGGCCTGCGGTGGGTCGCCGACGAACTGGCCCGGCACCCGGACTTCGAGTTCACCTGTTGGGTGGACTCCGTCGCGGGCGTCGAGCGGATGACCGAAGCCCTCGGCACGCCCACCCGACCGGTGGACGTGCTGGTCGAGCTGGGCGCGGCGGGCGGCCGGACCGGCGCGCGGGACCTCCCGACCGCCATCGAGGTCGCGAAGGCCGCCCGGCGGAGCCCCGCGCTGCGGCTGGTCGGCGTCGGCGGCTACGAAGGCGCGCTGGCGCACGACGCCACCGACGACTCGCGGGCGACCATCGACGCCTACCTGGACAACCTGCGCGTGCTCGCCATCGGCATCCACGACCTGTTCGAGGTGGCCGACCCGATCGTCACCGCCGGCGGCAGCGCGTACTTCGACCAGGTGGCCACCGCCCTCACGCGGCCGTGGCCGTTCCCGGTCCGGCCGGTGCTGCGCAGCGGCGCGTACATCACCCACGACGACGGCTTCTACCGCGGCATCTCCCCGCTCGGCCGCACGCCCGGCGAGCAGCCGTTCCGCCCGGCGCTCAAGGCGTGGGCCCAGGTGACCTCCCGGCCGGAACCCGGTCTCGCGCTGCTGACCATGGGCAAGCGGGACGCGTCTTTCGACGAGGGCCTGCCCGAGCCGCAACTCCTGCGCACCCGCGACGGCGTCCGCCCGCTCACCGGCGAGGTGACCGCGCTCAACGACCAGCACACGTTCCTGGCCCTGCCCGCGGGCGAAGCGGTCGAGGTCGGCGACTGGGTGGGCTTCGGCCTGTCCCACCCCTGCACGGTGTTCGACAAGTGGCAACTGCTCCCGGTGGTCGACGGCACCACCGTCGTCGACCTGGTGCGCACGTACTTCTAGAGAGGGGACGGCGGCGTGGACATCGTCTTCAAGGGCGCGCTGGTGGTGGACGGCACCGGCGCGCCCGGCTACCGGGCGGACGTGGGGCTCCAGGACGGCCGGATCGCCGAGATCGGGCGGTCCTCCGGCCGGCGCGAGGTGGACGCGGACGGGCTGGTGCTCGCGCCCGGGTTCATCGACATGCACTCCCACTCCGACATCCAGGTGCTCGCCCAACCGGATCACCTGGCCAAGGTGTCCCAGGGCGTGACCACCGAGGTCGTCGGGCAGGACGGGCTGTCCTACGCCCCGGTGGACGACGACGTGCTCGCCGCCCTGCGCGCCCAGCTCGCCGGGTGGAACGACGACCCGGCCGGGTTCGACTGGGGCTGGCGGTCGGTCGGCGAGTACCTCGACCGGCTCGACCGGGGCATCGCCGTCAACGCCGCCTACCTGGTGCCGCAGGGCACGCTGCGGATGCTGTGCGTCGGCTACGACGACCGCCCCGCCACCGAGTCCGAGCTCAACGGCATGCGCGCGGTCCTCGCGAGGTCGCTGGAGGAAGGCGCGGTCGGCATGTCCGCCGGCCTCACCTACACCCCCGGCATGTACGCCGACGACGCCGAGCTGAAGGCGTTGTGCCGGGTCGTCGGCGAGATGGGCGGCTACTTCAGCCCCCACCACCGCAGCTACGGCGCGGGCGCGCTGGAGGCGTACGCGGAGATGGTGGACGTCTCGCGCGAGTCCGGCTGCCCCCTGCACCTCGCCCACGCCACGATGAACTTCGAGGTCAACCGGGGTCGCGCGGGCGAGCTGCTGGCCCTGCTGGACGACGCCATCGCGGCCGGCGCGGACATCACCCTCGACACCTACCCGTACCTGCCGGGCGCGACCTACCTGTCCGCGCTGCTGCCGAGCTGGAGCGGCGAAGGCGGTCCGGAGAAGACCCTGGAACGCCTGGCCGACCCGGACACGCGGGAACGCCTCCGCGCCGAGATCGAGGAGACCGGTTCGGACGGCTGCCACGGCGTGCCGGTCGACTGGGACGCCATCGAGATCAACGGCGTCCGCAAGGCCGAGAACGCCCATCTCGTCGGCAAGTCCGTGGCGCGGTCCGCCCGGGAGGCGGGACGGCCGCCCGCGGAGCTGTACTTCGACACGCTCATCTCCGAGCGCCTGGGCACCTCCTGCCTGATGCACGTCGGCCACGAGGAGAACGTCCAGGCGATCATGCGCCACCCCGCGCACACCGGCGGCAGCGACGGCCTGCTGGTCGGCGCCCGGCCGCACCCGCGCGCGTGGGGCACGTTCCCCCGCTACCTCGCGCGCTACGTGCGCGAACTGGGCGTGCTGAGCCTGGAGGAGTGCGTCGCCCACCTGACCGGACGGGCCGCCAAGCGCCTGCGCCTGACCGACCGGGGGCTGGTCAAGCAGGGTTTCGCGGCGGACCTGGTGCTGTTCGACCCCGACGAGGTGGCGGACACCGCGACCTTCGACGAGCCCCGGCAGGCCGCCGCGGGCATCCCGTACGTCGTCGTCAACGGGGTCCCCGTGATCGACGGTGGCAGGCGCACCGACGCCCTGCCCGGCCACTCCCTGCGAAACACCCGGAGCCGCGCATGATCGACTGGTTGCAGCATTCCACCGGCGGGCTGCTCACGCTGTCCGCGCTCAGCATCGCCCTGCTGCTGGTGCTGATCATCAGGGTGAAGGTGGAGCCCTTCATCGCGCTGCTGGTGGTCGGCCTGCTGGTGGCGCTGGCCGCCGGGCTGCCGGTGGAGCAGCTCGTCGGGTCGGCGCAGAAGGCGTCCACGTCGTTGCTGGAGACGGGGTTCGGCGGCATCCTCGGGCACGTCGCCGCGATCATCGGCCTGGGCACGCTGCTCGGCGCGATCCTGGAGGCGTCCGGCGGCGCGGAGGTGCTGACCCGGTCGCTGCTGCGGTCGTTCGGGGAGAGGCGCGCGCCGCTCGCGATGGGCCTGGCCGGGTTGATCTTCGGTGTGCCGGTCTTCTTCGACATCGGCATCTTCGTGCTGGCGCCGCTGGTGTACGTGGCGGCCAAGCGAAGCGGTCGGTCGATCGTGCTGTACGCGATGCCGTTGCTGGCCGGTCTTTCCGTGATGCACGCGTTCATGCCGCCGCACCCCGGTCCGGTCGCCGCGGCCGGGATGCTGAAGGTGTCGCTGGGCTGGATCATCATCATGGCGCTGGCCGTGGCGATCCCGGCCTGGCTCATCGGTGGCGTGATCTTCTCGGCGTGGGTGGGCAAGCGGATCGTGGTGCCCGTGCCCGAGGAGATGTTGGCGGCGGCGGAGAAGGTGCGGGCCGAGGAGGGCCGGGGCGAGCCGCCGCTGTCGCTGGTGCTCGGGATCATCGCGGTGCCGCTGGTGCTGATCCTGGCCGGCACGTTCGGGTCGATCCTGCTGGCCAAGGGTTCCACGCTGTACGGGGTGTTCACGTTCTTCGGCACGCCCGCCGTGGCGTTGACCATCGCGGTGCTGCTGGCGTTCTGGCTGCTGGGGTTCCGGCGCGGGATGACGCGGCAACAGGTGACCGAGCTGTCCGGCGCGTCGCTGCGGCCGGTGGCGATGATCCTGCTGGTGGTCGGCGCGGGCGGGTTCTTCGGCGCGGTGCTGTCGGCGACCGGTGTGGGCAAGGTGCTGGCGACCGAGCTGTCGGACCTGGGGCTGCCGGTGATCGCACTGTCCTATGTGATCAGTTGCGGCATGCGGATCGCGCAGGGTTCGGCGACGGTGGCGATCGTGACGACGACCGGGATCGTGGTGCCGGTCGTGGGCGACCTGAACTACTCGCAGCCGCAGTTGGCGTTGGTGGTCATGGCGATCGCGGCCGGGTCGATCATCGCCTCGCACGTCAACGACGGCGGGTTCTGGATCGTGTCGCGGTACTTCGGGTTGTCGGTCAAGGAGACGCTCCAGACGTGGACCGTGCTGGAGACGATCCTGTCCGTGGTCGGGTTCGTGGTGGCGGCCCTGTTGAGCCTGGTGGTGTAGCCGGGAGGAGCGCCTGTGCCCCGGCGGGGGCACAGGCGCGTCCCGACTCAGGCCTTCGAGCCGTCGGGCCTGGCCGCGAACCACACGCCGCCCACGCCGTGGCCCTTGGCCTCGCCGCACACCTTGTCCTCGGCGAACAGGTACAGCGGCCAGCCGGCGACCGTGACCTGCTTGGTGCCGTCCTTGCGCGTCACCGTGCCGACCAGGGACTTGTCCACGCCCTGCACGTCGAAGTTCTCCGACTCCACGAGCAGCGGCGGCCACTTGACGGCGCAGTCGCCGTCGCAGTTCGACGTCGGCGGCTTGGCGGTGTCCTTGTCGAACCGGTACAGCGTCATGCCGTCCTTGTCGGTCAGCACGGTGCCGAGCTTGCCCACGGACGCCGTGGTCAGCGCGAGGCCGTTCGACGCCTGCTGCGCCTTCTTGCCGTCCGGCGCGGCGACGAACCACGTGCCGCCGACGCCCTGGCCCTTGGCGTCACCGGGCGCCTGGTCCTGGGCGAAGCGGTACATCGGCCAGCCGCCGACGGTGATCTGACGGGTGCCGTCGGCGCGTTCGATCGTGTTGACGAGCTTGTCGTCCACGCCCGCGAGCTTGACTTCCTCGTTCTGGGCCACGGCGGGCGGCCACTTCTGCGCGCAGTCCCCGTCGCAATTGGACACCGACGGACTGGCGGTGTCCTTGTCGAACCGGTAGAGCGTGAGCCCGGTTCCGTCGGTGAGCACGGTGCCCAGGCCGGGCACGACCGCCGTGGCCAACTCCACCTGCTGCTGGAGCGTGTTGGCACCTGCCTGCGCGGCAACGGTTTCCTGCGCCGCCGGCACCGCCGTCCCGGGCTGCGCGGCCTGGCCGCACGCGCTCAGCAACGCGACCCCGACGAGCGCCCCGAACAAGGCCGCACGAGTGCGGATCATGGTGAACCTCCTTGGATGATCGCGCTTCAGCGACCGACTGCCACCAACACGGATGGCAGGCCCAGGCGGTTCAACCGACTTCTCAGTCCACGCTCGGCTCGCGGAACGCGGCGCGCTTGAGCGGCGGGACGGCGTCGAACAGCCGCAGCACCGACTTGAACGCGACCTTGCCCGCGCGGTTGCCGGACACGAACTGCTTGGCGCTGCGCAGCGACGCCTTCACCGCCGCGAACCCGTAGTCCCGCATCTGCCGCTCGTAGTCGGCGATCGCGTCCAAGGGCGCACGCTCCACCAGGTTGCGGCACAGCAGCCGTGCGTCCCGTAGTGCCGTGTTGGCCCCGATGCCGCGCATGGGCGTCATGCTGTGGATGGCGTCACCCAACAGGGTGACGGTCGTCGGCCGCCAGGGCGCGACCGGCTCGGACGTTCGGATCGGCCAGTGCGCGACCTCCGCGGCCGGCGTCTCGCCCACGATGCGCCGCAGGTCCGGGTGCCAGTCCGCAATCGCTTGCGCCACCACGGCCTTCAGGTCGCCGGACGTGGTGAGCCCGTCCGCCGCGTACGCCCACATCAGGTAGCCGTCCCCGTCGAGGACGTGCGGCGCGAGGAACATGCCCGCCGCGCTGCGCGGGATGACCGACAACGGGTTGTCCAGCACCTGCCGCGACAGCCACGCGCGGGTGTGGTCGTCCAGGGGCAACTTGCCCGCCACGGCTGTGATGCCGGTGTCGATCCGGCGCGCGTGCGGCAGGTACTGGGCGCGCACGGCGGAGTTCGCGCCGTCGGCGCCGACCAGCACGTCGCAGCGCACGGTGGAACCGTCGGCGAAGTGCGCGGTGATCCGGCCGTCGACGT
The DNA here is from genome assembly GCF_040647305.1 of Saccharothrix sp. NPDC042600. Lineage (NCBI taxonomy): Bacteria > Bacillati > Actinomycetota > Actinomycetes > Pseudonocardiales > Pseudonocardiaceae > Saccharothrix > Saccharothrix sp. NPDC042600. The sequence continues at coordinate 44,297 of NZ_JBEZBW010000027.1, forward strand.
GCTCGTAGCGGGTGAACCGGCGGTCGAAGTGCACGTCGAGGCCGTCGAGCAGGATCTCGCGGAGGGTGACGCGGCTGACCGAGTGGTGCGCGCGCTCGGCCGGGGCCGGCGGGACGTCGAGGGTCAGCAACGGCGTGAGGCGGTCGTCCACGAACCCGAACCCGGCCGCGAACCCGGCGGTTTCGACGAACCGCTCCCACAGGTGGGGCGGCAGGCAGTCGTGCAACGCCTGGGACCCGTGCGGATCGATGTGCAGGCGGTACCCCTGGAGGCGGTCGGTGGGCGTGCGGTCGCGCTCGTGCACCGACACCTCGACACCGGCCCGCTTCAACCCCTGGGCCAGGCACAGCCCGCCGACACCGCCGCCGATCACCGCTACGTGGATGCTCATGCGGTCCACTATCATCCGGTTGGATAATTAAGTCAACCCGACAGATGAAAGTGGTGATCGGTTACCGTGACGACCGTGCCCCGCCGCTCCCCCGACCCGGACGACCGCAAGCGCGACCCCGAGCGCACGAAGGCGCGCATCGTGGAGGCCGCGGTGGCCGAGTTCGGCGCGAAGGGCTTCGCCGCGACCAGGGTCAGCGCCATCGCCGAGCGCGCGGGCGTGAACAAGCAGCTGATCTCGTACTACTTCGGCGGCAAGGAAGGCCTGTTCAAGGAGATCACCGGGCGCTGGCTCCAGCACGCCGACGTGCTGCGCGAAGGGCCGCTGGCCGAGGTGGTGCGCCGCTTCGCCCTCAGCACCGCCACCCACCGGGACTGGGCGCGACTGCTGGTGTGGACGAACGTGACGGAGGACGACTCGCCGCCCGACCAGGGCGAGACGGAGTACTTCACGGCCCAGGTCGAGGACGTGCGGCGACGCCAAGCCGAAGGCGAGATCCCGGCGGACCTCGACCCGGCCGCGTTCCTGCTGGCCGTGACGGCGGCGGCGAGCGCGACCGTCTTCATGCCGCAGATGGCCCGGCGGATCACCGGGCGGGACCCGGCGTCACCGGAGTTCACCGAGCACTACGCCGAGCAACTGGCCCGGCTCATCGGCCACCTGGGCTGATCAGCCCCCGGACCGCGCCTCCTGCACGCCGAGCACGGCCAACCGGTCGGCGCGCTCGTTGTCCACGTGCCCGGCGTGGCCCTTCACCCAGTGCCACTCGACCTGGTGGGGTGCGGCGGCCTCGTCCAGCCGTCGCCACAGGTCGGCGTTCTTGACGGGCTGCTTGGCGGCGGTCTGCCAGCCGTTGCGCTTCCACTTGGCCATCCACGACGTCACGCCGTTGCGCACGTAGGTGCTGTCGGTGTAGATCCGCACGACCGACGGCCTGGTCAGGCTCTCCAGCGCCCGGATCGGGGCCATGAGCTCCATCCGGTTGTTGGTGGTGGGCCCGGCGTCACCACCGTGCAGGTCCTTCTCGTGCCGCCCGTACCGCAACACGGCACCCCACCCACCGGGACCGGGGTTCCCACTGCACGCCCCGTCGGTGTAGATCTCGACCACGCCCTCACCCACCCGGGCAAGATACCTACTCCGCCACCTCGGCCCACCAGAGGTGGTCGCGCGCCCGGGTCGCCGCGACCAGGCGCTGGCGCGCGAGCAGTTCGGCCTGTTCGGCGGGCGCGGTGCCCGCGCGGGTCACCTCCACCACCAGCACGCCCTGGAAGTCCAGGCCCTTCGCGCGGTGCACGGTGCCGACCTTCAGGCGGTCGTCCGGCTCGCCGGCGAAGTCCTCCAGCGCGCACACCGGGACGCCCGCCGCCTTGAGCAGGCCCGCGCACCGGTGGGCGGCGGTGTTCGAGAACGTGATCAGCGCGGCCTGCCCCAGCGGCACGGGCAGTTCGCGGACCGCCTTCGCCAGCGCCTCGTCGAGTTCCGCCCACGTGCCGCGCCACCGCTTCGCCTCGCCGCCGGGAGCGGCGACCTCCGCGTCCCGCAGGGTGACGCCGGCCGCGCCATCCAGGTCGTCCACCGCGTTGTCGGCGTCGAACCCGCGGGCGAAGTCCAGCACCCGCTCGCGGTTGCGGTAGTTGACCCGCAGCACCTCGCCCCGCCCCTGCACCGGGATGCCCGCGTCGGACAGCCGCCAGCCGCCGGTGTAGACCTGTTGCTGCCCGTCGCCGACCAGCAGCAACCCGTCCGGGACGTCGCCCGCCAGCTCGCGCAGCAGGCGCAGGCCGTTCAGCGGGATGTCCTGGACCTCGTCCACGACGACCGCCGCGTACCGCGGCCCGTCCGCCCGCACCTCGTCCAGGGCCGCGGCGACCAGGTCGTTGTGGTCGTGGACGCCGCGTTGACGCAGGTACTCCTGGTAGGTCTCGTAGAGCCGCCAGACCTTCGCCTTCTGGCCCGCGTCCAGCCGCACCCGGCGGCCCTTGCGGACCACGGCGAGGTACTCGTCCAGCGCGCGCAGCCCGCGTCCCTTGATCACGCGGTCGATCTCGGTGTGCCAGTAGGCGGGGTTGGGTTCCAGGTCGGCCAGGTCGTCGCGGTGCACGGTCCACGCGCGGTTGAACTGGGTGGCGGCGGCGCGTGCGTCGACCGGCAGCGGCCGGCCGCGCGCGTCGAGCAGGTCGCGGGCCCACGAGTGCAGGTTGGTGAACTCGACGCGGTCGGCCAGTTCGGGCGCGAACCGGGCGAAGGTGGCCCGGTGCACCGCGGGCAGGGTGCGGACGAAGGTGGTGAACAGCAGCGGGCCGGTGGTGCGGCGGGCGAGGTGGCGCAGGCGGTGCAGCGCGACCACGGTCTTGCCGGTGCCCGCCGGACCGCTGATCCGCGCCGGGCCGTTGTAGCGGCGGGTCACCAGGGCTTGCTGGTGCGGGTGCAGGAACGTCTGCCACGTCTCGAACGGCCGTTGCCGGGCGGCGGTGAGCTGGTCCTCGGCCACGTCGGCGACGTCGAGCAGCCCGCGTTCCTCCGGCGCGCTCGGGGTCGCCTTGACGCTCAGCTCGGCGTAACCGGTGAGGCGGGGCGCGAGGCGGGCGGTGATCGCATCGACCTGGGCGCGGGTGAGGTGGGCGTTGTCGCGGCGGAACAGCAGCGGCACCTCGGCCTCGGTCAGCCGCCGGAACGGGTCGGGCGCGTGACCGCCGAGCACGGCGTAGTGGATGGCGCTGCCCGCCAGCACCTGCCCCTGCGGGCCCCGGATGCCCGCGCAGGACTCCTCCGCGTGCCTCACCGCGGCGGGCCCGTCGTCCAGCGAGCCGACCACGACGGCGGTGACACCGTTGGCGCCGACCAGGAACAGGTCCGCGCGGTCCCGCCGCGCGAGGTCGCGGCGGGCGAGCACGCGCCGGCCGTCCGCGGTGTGCGCGACGACGGCGCTGATGATCCGGCGCACCGCCGGGTCGGCTCCCGGCCACGCCCGCCCGACCAGGTCGCCCGCCTGCCGCTGGGCCTGCCGCCACGCGTGCGCGCTGAGTGCCACCGAACCTCCGTGCCGTCACGTTGTGTGACGACCATAGCCAGGTGCAGTGTCACCGGGTCGTGGATCAGGGGTCGATCACCCGGATGCCGCCTTCTTGATCTTCCGCCACCCGCCGGCGCGGTTGTTGGCGATGATGTGGCGCAGCAACTCGACCAGGGCCGGGGCGTTGATCGGGTCGTCGCGGTGGATCGAGATCATGCGGCCAGTCTTGTTGTCGTGGCCCGCGGTGATGATGCCGTGCGGGTCGGGGACGATCGCGCCGTCGTACAGGAAGACGTTGACGTGGTCCTTCGTCGCGAGCAGGGCGCAGACGTTGCCCTGGAGGACGAAGTACGGGCGGTTGGTGAACTTGATCGTCTCCTCGATGTCGGGGTCCGCCTCGTGCGCCAGTGCGCGCACGCGGCGGCAGATGTCCTGCTGCCACTCGGGCAGGGCGTCGATGTAGTCGTCCACCCGCGGATCGGTCATCGGCCCGCTCCCTTCTCTCCTGGACGAGTAGAAACCCGGTCGCGGATTTCGACACGATCGGACGAGAATCCGCCCTCGTGTTCCCCGACTTCGCCCGCGCGCCGAACATCGCCGACCACCCGGACGTGTACGAACGGGAGAACGAGGCGATCGACCCGACCGGCGTGCTGTGGCGGGCGTTGCGCGCCGAGGCCGACTGGGCGGGCCGCACGATCGTGGACCTGGGCTGCGGCACCGGCTTCTGGCTCCCCCGCTACGCCGCCGACCCCGCGACCACGGTCATCGGCGTGGAACCCGACCCCGACCTGCGCGCCCGAGCCGCCGCCCGGGTCACCACCCCGGTCCTGGCCGGCTCCGCCGAACACCTCCCGCTGGAGGACGCCTCGGTGGACGTCGTCCACGCCCGCTTCGCCTACTTCTTCCCACCCGACTGCGAACCGGGCCTGCGCGAGGTCCTGCGGGTGCTCAAGCCGGGCGGGCGGCTGGTCGTGATCGACAACGACTGGCGCCACGGCGAGTTCGGCGCACTGCTGAGCCGCTCCGCGTGGGCGACGGCGCAGGGCACCGCGGACACGACCGACGAGTGGTGGCGCCGGCACGGCGCTAGTCGCACCGAGGTGATGTCGTCGTGGCGCTGCCGTGACGCGGCGGAACTGGAGTCCGTGCTGCGCATCGAGTTCCCGTCAGACGTGGTGGACCAGTGGCTGACGACCCACCCCGACCGCCACGAACTGACGTACGGCTACACCCTCTTCACCGTGACCGCCTGACCAAGGGGCCGCAGAGTGGAAGTCTTCCTGCTTTGGCACGTCCGCCACGCCCGGTACCCGGACGGCACGGCCGACCACTTCGGTGACGACGGCGAGCTGATCCGGGACGAGGAGGACGGCGACGACGTGAAGGTGCTGGGCGTGTACTCGACGGAGCAACGCGCCCGCGAGCGCATCGAGCGGGCGCGGAAGACGCCGGGGTTCGCCGAAGAGCCGGACTGCTTCCACATCTCCCGGTACACGGTGGACGAGGACCAGTGGACGGAAGGCTTCACCACCATCGTCCACTAGCGCCCACCCACGTTGGCCTCGTGGTTCCGCGCCTTGTCGCCGGGGCTGCCCGACAAGGTTGAGCAGCCCCGGATCGCGTCCGGTTCACCAGCCGCGGGTGCGCCACTCCTCCAGGTGGGGGCGTTCGCGGCCCAGCGTCGAGTCGTCGCCGTGGCCAGGGTAGAACCACGTGTCGTCCGGTAGGACGTCGAACACGCGTTCCTTCACGTCGGTGAACAGCGCCGTGAAGTCCTCCGGCGATGTCGTCTTCCCTACGCCACCAGGAAACAGCGAGTCGCCCGTGAACAGGTGGGCACCGTCCACCGGCGACCGGTACAGCAGGGCGATAGAGCCCGGCGTGTGGCCGCGCAGGTGGATCACCGTCAGGGGCACCTGGCCGACCATCACCGTGTCGCCGTGCGTCACCAATTGGTCCGGCGGGATCGGCAGGACCGAAGCGTCCAGTTCGTGGGCCACCGTGTTCGAGCCGTTCGCGCCCGCCACGGCACCGAGGGCGCCCCAGTGGTCCTGGTGGCGGTGGGTCGTCACGATCGTCTTCAGGCGTGGGCGTTCCACTGAGTGGCCCACCAGGTCCGAGATGCGGGTCGGGTCGGCTGCCGCGTCGATCAGCAACGCCTCGTTGGTCGCTCGGCACACCAGCAGGTAGGCGTTGTTGTCCATCGGGCCCACGCTGATCTTCGTGATCGTCAGGTCGCTCAGCGTGCGGCGCGCGGCGGGGCCGTTCGGGGTGACGTGTCCCGTGTAGTCCTCAAGTACGTCCACGTGCGCCGACGTTAGTCCAAGGGGCACCCTTCAGGACCCGTACAGGTTGCTCCAATAGGCTTAGTAACGATCACGCCAGTCAAGACGATGTAATTTGATTACGCACCGAACTGGGTAACTCAGCCTCGTGCCTCCTCCTCGCCGGATCAACTGGGACGTCCTGCGCATCCTGGCCGTGGCGGCTGTCCTGCTCCAGCACGCCACCCACGCCGGCCCGGCCGTCCACCCCGAACTCAGCCCGCCCCTGTTCACCGTCTCCCTGGAGATGGGCGCCAGCACGCTCGTCGTCATCTCCGCCTTCTTCGCCTGCGCCTCCCTCGCGAAGGGGCAACCCGCGCGCTTCCTGCGCAACCGCCTCGCCCGCCTGGTCCCCGCCTACGTGGTCGCGGCGATCTGCACCTACGCCGTCCTCACCCGCCTCGCGCCCGAGGGGTGGAGCCAACTCGAACCGCGGGACCTCGTGGTCAACGCCCTCATGCTCCAGAACTGGTTCCCCGACGCCCGCCTGGTCGACTTCTCCTACTGGACCCTCCCCGTGCAAGTCACGGGGTTCATCGCGGGCGCGCTGCTCGCTTCGCGCGTCCGCGGTCGGGCGTTGAAAGCACTGCTCTGGGCGTTGGTCGTGGCACCTCTCGTGCTGCGCGTGTGGACCGCCGAACCCGGCGCCGTCCGCACCCTCTACGACGGGTTCGGCATGCACCGCGGCCAACTGTTCGCCGCGGGCGTGAGCCTGTGGCTGTGGTCCAAGGGCCGGCTCGGCTCACGGCACCTCACGGCGTTGCTGCTCGCCGCCCTCACGGCGCAGGCCGTGCACAGCGCGGACATCGTGTCCACGGTCGCCTTGGGCGTCCTTCTAGTGGGCGTGGCCGCGTGCGCCAAGGGACCGGACTGGGACATCGGTCCCGTCCGGTTGCTGCGCCGGCCCGTCAAGTGGCTCGCCGGCATCTCCTACGGCGTCTACCTGGTGCACCAGGAGATCGGGTACGTCGCCATGGCCGGGGTCGCCCGGTTCGGACCCGCCGTGGAGCTCGCGACGTTCCTCGGCACGGCCGTCCTCCTCGGCTGGCTGTTGACCAGGTTCGTGGAGAAGCCCGCGTTCAGGGCGCTGACCGCGAGCCACCGGCCGGTCGTGGTGCGGCTGGTGCTGGCCGCCCGCCTGCGCTCCGCTCAAAGCCACCTGGGCAGCGCGGGCGCGGCGCCGTCGAGCAGCGCGCCGCTCTGGCGGCCGGTCAGCCACGCCAGCACGTCCGCGGCGGACCCGCTGACCTCGATCGAACCGCTCCTCGCGGTCAGCTCCCAGCTGCGCTGACGGCCGTCGGGCAGGGCCACCTCCACGCGCACGTCGGGGACGTCGGCGCGGTCGGCGAACTGGCCGACCGCGTCGTCCACGAACGCCTCCAGCAGGTGCTCGGGCAGGTCGCCGAACCCGACGCCCGCGTCCAGGTCGACCAGGTGGAACCACACCTCGCGCAGCCGCAGCCACGGCACCCGGTGGGCCAGGAACACCCCCGTGACCGGGTGCACGACCTCCGCCTCCCACGCGGTCGGGGGCAGGTCGCGGGCGGCGGCGGCGAACCGCTGGCACGCCGCGTCCAGGTCGGCGCGCAGCAACTGCGGCTGGCGGGCGGCGCCCTCGGCGATGTCGGCGTCGCGGTCCGCCCAACTCAGGTACATGGGGTGCTCGACACCGGTCTTCGCCCACGTCAGCAAGTTCACCAACGCGTCCGCGTTGCGTGCGAGATGCGTCACGACGTGCGCCCGGCTCCAACCCGGCAGCAGGCTCGGTCCGCGCAAAAGCACGTGGTCAAGGGCGTCGACGGCCGCGTAGAGAGCCTCGGTCGCCCGCTCGACTTCGGCGAGGCCGGCGACGGCGTCCTGCGCGGCGGCCGACTGTTCGCGCGGCGCGGGTACGCTCGTCTCGGCGGATCGGACCTGGGCGGCATCAGCGAAGCTCATGGGCACCTCATCCCCGACGTCTGCGGCCGAATGGCCTATCGTCCCAGCGTAGGGGCGATCGCTACCGACCGGTAGAGCCGTTGGCGCACGATCGCGGTGGGACCCACCCGTTTTTGTCGGTGCCCGCCCCTAGCATGGGACGCGCCCTCCCCGACAGGCCTGTCGAGGTGGTCCAGTACGCTTTTCGAACGTCTGTTCGGGGGATGGCCGAATACCGAAGGGAACCGTCGTGGCTGACCGCCTCGTCGTACGCGGCGCACGCGAGCACAACCTGCGAGGGGTGGACCTCGACCTGCCGAGGGACAGCCTCATCGTGTTCACCGGGCTGTCCGGCTCGGGCAAGTCGAGCCTCGCCTTCGACACGATCTTCGCGGAGGGCCAGCGGCGCTACGTCGAGTCGCTGTCGGCCTACGCGCGGCAGTTCCTCGGGCAGATGGACAAGCCGGACGTCGACTTCATCGAGGGCCTGTCGCCGGCGGTGTCGATCGACCAGAAGTCGACCAGCCGCAACCCGCGCTCGACCGTCGGCACCATCACCGAGGTCTACGACTACCTGCGCCTGCTCTACGCCCGCGCGGGCAAGCCGCACTGCCCCACCTGCGGCGAGGCCATCTCCAAGCAGACGCCGCAGCAGATCGTCGACCAGGTCCTCGCGATGGAGCAGGGCACCAAGTTCCAGGTGCTCGCGCCGGTCATCCGGGGCCGCAAGGGCGAGTACCTCGACCTGTTCTCCACGCTGCAGTCCCAGGGCTACTCGCGCGCGAAGGTCGACGGCGTGGTCCACGCCCTGGGCGAGGTGCCCAAGCTCAAGAAGCAGGAGAAGCACCACATCGCCGTGGTGATCGACCGGCTCACCGTCAAGGCGAGCTCCAAGCAGCGGCTCACCGACTCGGTGGAGACCGCGCTGCGGCTGGCCGACGGCCTGGTCGAGCTGGAGTTCGTCGACGTCCCGGAGAACGACCCGGGCCGCGTGCGCGGCTTCTCCGAGAACCTCGCCTGCCCCAACGGCCACCCGCTGGCGATCGAGGACCTGGAGCCCCGGTCGTTCTCGTTCAACTCCCCCTACGGCGCGTGCCCCACCTGCACCGGCATCGGCGTGCGCAAGGAGGTGGACCCGGAGCTGGTCGTCCCGGACGACGAGCTGTCGCTGTCCGAGGGCGCGATCGCGCCGTGGGCCACCGGCCAGACCGCCGAGTACTTCGCCCGCCTGCTGGAGGCGCTGGCGCTGACCATCGGGTTCCGCATGGACACCCCGTGGCGGCAACTGCCGGCCAAGGCGCAGAAGGCGATCCTGCACGGCGTGCCCGAGCAGGTGAACGTCCGCTACAAGAACCGGTACGGCCGCGAGCGCTCCTACTACGCCAACTACGAGGGCGTGATCCCGTTCCTGGAGCGCCGCCAGGAGCAGACCGAGTCCGAGTACATGCGGGAGAAGTACGAGGGCTACATGCGGGAGGTGCCGTGCCCGGTGTGCCAGGGCACCCGCCTCAAGCCGGAGATCCTCGCCGTCACGCTGCACCACGCCCGCAAGGGCGACAAGTCGATCGCCGAGGTCTGCGCCATGTCGGTGCAGGAGTGCTCGGAGTTCCTCGACGGGCTCAAGCTGGGCAAGCGCGAGGCGATGATCGCGGGCGCGGTGCTCAAGGAGATCCAGGCCCGCCTGCACTTCCTGCTCGACGTCGGCCTCAACTACCTGTCCCTCGACCGGGCCAGCGCCACACTTTCGGGTGGTGAAGCGCAACGCATCCGGCTGGCCACCCAGATCGGGTCCGGCCTGGTCGGCGTGCTCTACGTGCTGGACGAGCCGTCCATCGGCCTGCACCAGCGCGACAACCACCGCCTGATCGAGACCCTGACCCGCCTGCGCGACCTGGGCAACACGCTGATCGTGGTCGAGCACGACGAGGACACCATCCGCACCTCGGACTGGGTGGTCGACATCGGTCCGGGCGCGGGCGAGCACGGCGGCCAGGTCGTGCACAGCGGCCCGTACACCGACCTGCTCAAGAGCAAGAAGTCGATCACCGGCGAGTACCTGTCGGGCCGCAAGCAGATCGCGCTGCCGACCTCGCGGCGCAAGGTCGACAAGAAGCGCCAGCTCACCGTGGTCGGCGCGCGCGAGCACAACCTGCGCGGCATCGACGTGTCGTTCCCGCTGGGCTGCCTGGTGTCGGTCACCGGCGTGTCCGGCTCGGGCAAGTCCACCCTGGTCAACGACATCCTGGCGACCGTGCTGGCGAACAAGCTCAACGGCGCGCGCCAGGTGCCGGGCCGCCACACCCGGGTCAAGGGCCTGGAGCACGTGGACAAGCTGGTGCAGGTCGACCAGTCGCCGATCGGCCGCACCCCGCGGTCCAACCCGGCCACCTACACGGGCGTGTTCGACCACATCCGCAAGCTGTTCGCGGCCACCACCGAGGCGAAGGTGCGCGGCTACCAGCCGGGCCGGTTCTCGTTCAACGTCAAGGGCGGGCGCTGCGAGGCGTGCGCCGGCGACGGCACGATCAAGATCGAGATGAACTTCCTGCCGGACGTCTACGTCCCGTGCGAGGTGTGCAAGGGCGCGCGGTACAACCGCGAGACCCTGGAAGTGCACTACAAGGGCAAGACCATCTCCGAAGTGCTGGACATGCCGATCGAGGAGGCCGCCACCTTCTTCGAGCCGATCAACGCGATCCACCGGCACCTGCGCACGCTGGTCGACGTCGGCCTGGGCTACGTGCGGCTGGGCCAGCCCGCGCCCACCCTGTCCGGCGGCGAGGCGCAGCGCGTGAAGCTGGCGTCGGAGCTGCAGAAGCGCTCGACCGGCAAGACGGTCTACATCCTCGACGAGCCGACCACGGGCCTGCACTTCGAGGACATCCGCAAGCTGCTGGGCGTGATCAACGGCCTGGTCGACAAGGGCAACACGGTGATCGTGATCGAGCACAACCTCGACGTGATCAAGGTGTCGGACTGGCTGGTCGACATGGGTCCCGAGGGCGGCTCGGGCGGCGGCACGGTGGTCGCCGAGGGCACCCCGGAGGACGTGGCCGACGTGGAGGAGAGCTACACGGGCCAGTTCCTGCGGGAAGTGCTGGGCTCGGACGCGGCGGTCGCGGGGTAGGGCCGTGTCGCTGCACCGCTACCGGTTCCGCAGCGTCTGGACGGTGGACAGCCCGCCGGCGCGGACCTTCGACGTGCTCGCGGACCTCGGGAGCTACCCGCGGTGGTGGCCCGAGGTCCGCGCGGCGCGCCAGGTGGGTGAGCGGGCGGCGGAGCTGCGGTGCCGCTCGGTCCTGCCCTACGACCTGGTGTTCGAGGCGCACCACAACGCGCGGGAACCCGAGTCCGGTCTGCTGCGCGCCGACCTGGTGGGCGACCTGGAGGGCACGGCGAGCTGGCGCGTGTTCCCGGAGGGCCGGTCGGGCACGCGGCTGGTCTACACGCAGGAGGTCGAGGTCACCAAGCCGCTGGTGCGCCGGTTGGCGCTGGTGGCCCGGCCGCTGCTCAAGGCGAACCACGCGGTGATGATGCGCAACGGCCACCGGGGTCTGCGCGGCTACCTCGCGGGCCGCTAGATCCGCGGGCACACGTCGTACATGATCTTGAACAGGCGTTCGGACTCGGGCGAGTCGCCCACCGGCAGCTTGAAGTAGGCCTTGGTCGCCTCCACGCACTGGGTGAGCAGGTCGTGTTCGGCGTCCAGGGCGGAGTGCTGGGAGCGCTTGTCCGCGAGGGACTTGTCGGCGTCCTCGCGTTCCTTCGCCACGTCGGCGGCGGTGCTGTCCTGGGCGGCCTTCGCGCTGGTCAGGCGGTCGGTCTCGGTGCGCTCGTTGAGGAACAGCACGGTGAAGACCGCCGCGGTGGCCAGGAACAGGGCCGCCACCGCGGCCAGGGCGATGATCGGCGCGCGGCTCATCGGCAGGCCACCTCCACCTTGTCGATCGCGGCGGCCAGCGCCGGCTGGTCGCCGTCCCGGGCGGCGATGATCGAGTCCTTGGCCGGGTCGGCGCACTTGTGCAGCTCGGCGTTGGCCGACTCCAGCGACTTGATCTTCTCCGTGGTCTCCTGGACGGACTTGCGGGTGTCGGACAGCTCCGCGCGACGGTCGTCCACCCGGCGGGTCGCGGCGTCCAGCTCGCCGGCCGCGGTGCCGCGGTCCTGGCGGGCGTCGTTCCACAGGGCGGCCATGGCACCCGCCGCGCCCAGGGCCAGCACGACCAGCAGGGCCAGCACGACCACGGCCGGGCGGGTCCTCGACGGGGGCGGTGCGGGCACGGGCGGCGGGTAGGGCGGTGGGGTGGGTTGCGGGCCGGTCATGGGGCCGACGCTAGGCGCCCCGCCCCGCCGGGTTACCGCCGACTCCGGGCGGCGAGGCCCGTTCCCGCAGGTCAGGCGGTTTCCCCGGAGTCCCGGAGCGGGCCGGACCGGGGCGTCAGAGCCAGCCGTTGTCGTGGGCGGTGGCGACGGCGGCCGAGCGGTCGGCGGCGTTCAGCTTGGCCACCGCCGACGACAGGTAGTTGCGCACGGTGCCCGGCGTGACCCGCATCCGCCGGGCGACCTCGGCCACCGGGGTGTCGTAGGCGGTCAGGCGCAGCACCTCCAGTTCGCGTGGCGTCAGCGGGCACGGCGTCGGGACCAGCACGTCCGCCGCCACCGCCGGGTGCAGGTACCGGCCGCCGGCGTGGACGTGGCGCACGACGTCGGCCAGCACGCCCGACCGCGACGACTTCGGCAGCACTCCCCTGGCCCCCGTGACCAGCGCCTGCCTGGTGTCCGGCACGCCGGCGGCCCCGGTCAGCACGACCACCGCGCACGACGGCAGCAGGCGCGCGAGGTCGCGGGCCACCGTGAACCCGTCCAGCCCGCGCAGGCCCGCCACGACCACGTCCGGTGTGTGCGCGAGGGCCGACGCGACCGCCGACTCGGTGTCCACCGCGGCCGCCACCACGTCGAGGTCGCCCTCCAGCTTCAGCAACGCCGTCAGCGCCGTGCGTTCCAGGCCTTCGTCGTCGGCGAGCAGCACGCGGATGCGCAACGCCGCCTCCCACCGAACCGGACCGGGCCGCGGTCGATGGTGCACCACGGCCCGGCGGAGCGCACGGCTAGCCCAACGCGATCCCCAGCCGTCGGACGCCCTCGGTGATCTCCGGAACGGTGTTGGTGGTGAACGACAGCCGCAGCGCGGACCGGTCCGGCGTGGTCGCGTAGAAGGGTGCGCCGGGCACGAAGGCCACGTCCTGGGCCAGCGCCTTGGGCAGCAGCTCGGCGGTGTCCACCGCGCCGGGCAGGGTCGCCCAGACGAACATCCCGCCGTCCGGGTCGCTCCACCGCGACCCGGCGGGCAGTGCCGACGGCAGTGCGGCCAGCATCGCGTCCCGGCGTTCGCGGTAGGCGGCGCACAGCCCGCGGACGTGCGCGTCGAGGTCGTTGTCGGCCAGGTACGCCGCGGCGGCGGCCTGGTCGATGGTCGAGGTGTGCAAGTCGGCCGCCTGCTTCACGACGACCAGCGTGCGCAGCAGGTCCGCGGGCGCGCGCAGCCAGCCCAGGCGGAGCCCCGGCGCGCCGATCTTGGAGAAGCTGCCCAGGTAGAGCACCCGGTCGCTGAACGTCGCCAACGCCGGCTCCGGCTCGCCCCGGTAGCGCAGCTCGCCGTACGGGTCGTCCTCCACCACCCACAGCCCGTGCCGGTCGGCCAACGCGGCGATCTCGCGCCGCCGGGCGGCGGTCAGCGTCCGGCCGGTCGGGTTGGCGAAGGTCGGCACCAGGTACAGCAGCTCGGGCCGTTCGCGCTCGGCGACCTCGGCCAGCGCGGCGGGGTCCATGCCGTGCTCGTCACCGGCGACCGGCACGATCCGCGCGCCCGCGAGCTGGAACGCCTGGAGCGCCGCGAGGTAGGTCGGCTCCTCCACCGCCACCACCGCGCCGGGTTCGAGCAGCGCGGTGACGAGCAGGGTCAACGCCTGTTGCGACCCGGTGGTGACGAGCAGGGAGGCGGCGTCGGTGGGCAGGCCGCGGGCGGTGAGCCGGGCGGCGACGTGGCCGCGCAGGTCGGGGTCGCCCTCGGTCGGCGCGTACTGCAGCGTCCGCCGCGACACGGCCCGGTCGAACGCCGCCCGCAACGCGTCCACGTCGAACAGTTCGGGCGCGGGCAGGCCGCCGGCGAAGGAGATCACCTCGGGCCGGGAGATCAGGGCGAGCAGGTCGCGGACGGGGGAACTGGCGACGGTGAGCTTCCGGGGCATGGGCGGTCCTCCGGTGGACGGGTTCTGGGGTGCGCGGTCGTGCCGCGTCGAGGAGTCGCACCGGGGTTGAGGCGCCTCCTTTCACCCTAACCGGTGATCGCAACCGGGTTGCCGCTGGCAGTTTGTATGCCACTGTGGTTATATTCCTGTCGTGGCATCTACGTTCGCCGTGCTGGCCGACCCGCACCGCCGCGAGATCCTCGACGCGCTGCGCGCGGGTGAGCGGCCGGTCAACGACCTGGTCGACCTGCTCGACCTCACCCAGCCCGCCGTGTCCAAGCACCTGCGCGTGCTGCGCGAGGCGGGGCTGGTCGAGGTCCGGCGGGACGCGCAGCGGCGCTGGTACCGGCTGCGGCCCGAGCCGCTGGTCGAACTCGACGCGTGGCTCGCGCCGTACCGGCGGATGTGGGAGCGCAGCCTGGACGCACTCGAACGGCGATTGGACGTGATGGACCGATGAGCGCCGAACTGCGCCGAGTCGACGGCAAGCCCGTGCTGCGGTTCGAACGCCTCCTGCGGCACCCGCCCGCGAAGGTGTGGCGGGCCGTCACCGAACCGGGTGAACTCGCGCACTGGTTCCCGGCGGCGGTGGCCGTGGACGGGCGCGCGCTGCGGTTCACCTTCCCCGACGGCAGCGGCAACGGCGGCGAGGTGCTGGAGCACGACCCGCCGAAGGTGTTCGCGTTCCGCTGGCACACCGACGTCCTGCGGTTCGAACTGCTCCCCCACGACGACGGCACCCTGCTCGTCTTCACCCACGTCGTGAGCGCCGAGCCGAGCGCGGGCCGGACCGCGGCGGGTTGGGACGCGTGCTTCGGCGCGCTGGAGGCGTCGCTGGCGGGTGAGGACTTCGCGCGCCCCACCGACTGGCTCGGTCCGATGGAGCGCTACGTCCGGGAGTTCGGCCTGGACGAGGGCCACGCCGACGGCGCCACCGTGCGGTTCGTGCGCGACCTGGTGTGGAAGCCGCTGGACGAGGTGTGGGCGCTGTTCACCGAGGGGTCGGCCGGCCTGCCCGTGCGCGCCGCGAACCCGCACGTGCCGCCCGGCCCGGTGACCGCGCGCGAGGAGCCGGGACTGCTGGAGTTCGACTCGCCGACCGGCCGCGTGCGCTGGGAGTTCAAGCACGACCCGGACCAGGGGACGACCGTCGAGCTGACCCACGCCGTGCGCGACCCGGGTTTCGTGCCGACCGCGCTCGCCGCCTGGCACGTGCACCTGGAGCTGTTCTTCGCGGCGACGTTCGGCGAGGTCCGCTGCCCGTGGCCCGCGGACCGGGTCGCCGAGCTGACCGAGCGCTACGCCGGCCGCGCGTCCGGCTGAGCGGTGAGCCGCGCGTCGAGCCCGGCCAGGTGGTCGCGGCCGTAGGCGCCGTTCTCCAGGCCGTCCAGCAGGGTGGCCGGCAGGTCGGCCCGGTGGGTGTGGGAGGCGGCGGCCAGGGCGACCGTCGCCACCGTGTCCACGTCACCGGTGAAGGCCACGCACGCGCGCAGCACCCCGCTCTGCGTGTCGTGCGCGGCCAGCGCGGTCAACGCCGCCCGCACGCTCATCACGCCCTTCTCGCCGACCTTCCCCCGCCACGGCCGGGCCCACACCGGTGACCCGAGCCGGTCGGCGATCCACTCGCCCACCTCGGCGACCGGGCCCAGGCCGTACCGGCAGTAGTGCACCGCCAGCGCGGCGGCGGACGCGGAGGCGACACCGTCCGGAGTGTCGTGGGTGACCCGCGCCTGCACCTCGGTGCGTGCCAGCACTTCGTCCACAGTGGACAACAGTCCGGCGGGGGCGGCGCGCATGGCCGCGCCGCTCTTGTCGCTGTGCGGCCGGATGCGGGCCAGGAAGTCCGCGCCCGTGCGCACCTCGCCCAGGAACGCCTGGAAGCCGCGCGCGTACCCGGGTCGCGGGTCGCGGTGGAACGCGGCCACGAACCGCTCGGCGATGGTCTCGGGCGTCCACGGGTCGCCGTCGGCGAGGAGTTCGGCCAGCGCGAGGGTCATCTGGGTGTCGTCGGTGTACGCGCCGGGCCGCAGGTCGTGCCGCGGGTGGCGGACGTAGTCGCGCAGGGTGTTGTGCTCGGCGACGAAACCGGCCGGCGCGTACTCGAAACCCGCGCCGTAGGCGTCCCCGACCGCCAGTTCGACCAGCACGTCCACCCCTCCGTCCGACTCCGACCGAACGGCGTCGTAAGGCCGCGCTATAACCGAGTCGGTATGTCCCGTTTCACTCTATTGGCTGGTAAAACTCGTTGTCGACCAAAGACACCCTGTGCGCGAGAAATCGCGTGTCTTTCGGAAACGAGGAACCTTGCGAATCACCAGGTTGATCCCTGCGCTCGCAGCCGCTCTGCTGTCGCTGCTCGCCCTGGCCCCGGCCGGCTCGGCCGCGCCCGCGAACGACGGTGGCGTGTCGCCGTACATCATCGGCGGCGGTTACGCGTCCAACGCGCCCTGGGCGGCCCGCCTGTTCTCCAACGGCCGGCAGACGTGCACCGCGACCATCATCGCCCCGACCTGGATCCTGACCGCCCGGCACTGCGTGAGCGGTGGCGGTCTGTCGTTCCGGATCGGCAGCCTCGACCAGACCACCGGCGGCACGATGGCCAACGGCGTCCAGACCTACAACCACTCGGCGGACATCTCCCTGGTCCGGCTCGACCGGTCGGTCTCGGCGACCTACGCCCGCCTCGCCTCGACCAGCCCGTCGGCCGGCACCACCGTGCAGGTCTACGGCTGGGGCGCGACCTCCCGGTGCGGCTCCGAGATCAACTGCCAGTCCCGCTACCTGAAGGTCGCCAACGTCGTCGTCTCCGGCGCGTGCACCGACGCCTACGGCGGCAGCGCGATCTGCGCCCGCTACGGCAACGGCATCACCGCGGGCGGCGACTCGGGTGGTCCGATGATGTACAACGGCGTGCAGATCGGCGTGGCGTCCACGAGCGACCGGCAGACCACGACCGCGTACACCAACGTCACCCGCTACCGCTCCTGGATCCAGTCCATCGCCGGCGTCTGATCAACGCCGCACCGGCCCGCCCGCCCCTGCGCGGGCGGGCCGTTCTTCGTTCCTAGCCCCGACGCCTGCGGCCGAACAGCACGAGCAGGGTCGTGCCGCCGAGCAGGAGCATCCCGCCGATCATGACGAACGGGGCGAGTTCGCGGCCGGTGCTCGCCAACTCCTCGTCGCCGCCGAGCGGAGCGGTGGACGTGGTCGTGGCGGCGGCAGTGGTGGTGGTGCTCGTGGTGCCGGCCGTGGTCGTGGTGGTGGCGTCGGTCGTGGTCGTGGCGTCCGTGGTCGTCGTGCTGCTGTCGGTGGTCGTCGTCGTGGTCGTCGTCGTGGTGGTCACGTCGCAGGACGGCAGGTCGCCGGTGAACGGGTACGCGTGGAACTCGTTGCCCGTGCCGCCGCCGGACCCGCCGTGGGTCAGCGAGCCCGTGGTGAAGAAGCGGCCGTTGACGCCCGGCATGGTCACCGTGGTCATGCTCGCCGGGTTGCCGACCAGGACGCTGCCCTGGAACTGCGCGCCGCCGGCCAGCTCGACCGTCGTGGCCGCGGGGAAGTTCCACAGCAACCGCTCGCGCAGCGAGTTGAGCTGCCCGCCGTCGGCGATCTCGCCGGTGTAGGTGGCGATCCTGCGGGCGTCGCCGACGAGGTTGACCAGCACGGTCGCGCCGTCCGGGATGCCCGCGAACACCAGCCCCTGCTGGCCGCCGGACGCGCTGACCAGGTCGAAGTCGACGGTGAACACCTGCAGCGCGGACTTGCCGTCGCCGGTGAACAGCGTCTGGTAGTTCTGGTTGACCGCCGTGCCGGTGGCCGCCGCCGTCGCGTAGCACGTGCTGGCCGCGGTGAGCTGGGGCGACAGGCCCGCGTACGGCGCGAAGGCGTCCGGGTCGGGCTTGTCGGTGCCGGTGAAGGTGCCCGACAGCGGGCCGGCGTGGTGGATGTTGCCGCCCTCGGCGAGCAGCTTCTGGCCGGTCGCGACGGTCACCGCGCCGCCGGTGACCAGGAAGTCCGAGCCGGGCGGCGGTGGCACGCGGGAGCCGACGCCGACGATGCCGACGTTGTAGGACGGCGACGAGCCGGCGGCCTTGTCCTGGTCGAAGTCCCCGCCGACGACGATGCGCCCCTCCGCCTCCGCGGCACTCGCCCGGACCCGGAAGTCGCCGCCGACGAACATGTTGATCGCGTCGTCGTAGCCGGTGATGGTCCCGTTGTTGATCGGCGGGTGCTTGCCCGGGCACTGCGAGCCGACGCACGGCCCGAGTCCGCCCGGCAGCGGGGCGGCGGTGCCGGTTCCGTGCAGGGCGACCGCCGTGACCAGGGCGACCGCGCCGAAGACGCCGAGCAGGTGGGTTCGGGACATGCGGTCGATGCTCGGTGGCGGGCACGTTCCGCGCGCGCGGAGACACCCCGGGTTACCCCGTCGGGGGTGATGAAAAGCCCCCGACGGGGTGATCGGAGATCAGCGCCGGACGGCCAGCCCGAGCCCGACGACCACCGTGGCCAGCCCCGCGGCCAGCGCCGCTCCCGCCGTGCCGGCCGACGTGCCGGCGACGGCGACCAGCACCGCGAGCCCCATCGCGCCGCCGACCTGCTGCGCGGTGGTGGCCACGGCCGACGCGACGCCCTCCTGCCCCGCGTCCACGCCGGCCGACGCCGAGATGAACATGGCCGGGAACGTCAGACCGCCCCCCACTCCCCACACCACCAGGCCGGGCAGCAACGCCCAGAACCCGCCGCCGACGGCCATCCCCGCCGCGAGCACCGCGATGCCGAGTCCGTTGACGACCATCCCGACGACCAGCGCGCGCCGCACGCCCCACCGCGCGACCACCGGCCCGAGCAGCTTGAGCGAGGCCGTCATGGACACCAGCGTCAGCGGCAGGAACACCAGCCCGGCGGCCAGCGGCCGGTAGCCGAGGGCGTCCTGGAGGTGGGTGGTCGTCAGGTAGTACGCGCCACCCAGCGAACTCTGGAACACCAGGATCACGCCGATCGCGGTCAGCAACGCCCGGTTGCGCACGAGCCGAGGCGGCACCAACGGCTCCCGGGTCCGCCGCTCGACCACCAGGAAGACGACGAACAGCACGGCACCGGCCAGCACGCTCACCCCGCCGAGCAGCCACCCGCTCTCCGGCCCGGTGACCAGCCCCAGCACCAACAGCACCGACGCCGCGGTCGCCAACAGCGTCCCGAGCACGTCGAACCCGCCGCGCTCCCCCGCCACCGGGTCCGGCGCGAGCACGAACGGCGCGAGCACCGCCGCCCCCAGCGCGAACGGCACCATCACCAGCAGCACCCACTCCCAGCCCCACGCGTCGGTCAGCACCCCGCCGAGCAGCGCCCCCACCGCGAGCCCGCCGCTGCCCGCCGCGCCCCACACCGCCAGCGCCCGGTTGCGCTCGGGCCCCTCGGCGAACCCGGACCCGATCAGCGCCAGCGTCGCCGGCACCAGCAACGCCCCGCCGAGCCCCTGCGCCGCCCGCGCCGCGACCAGCACCCCCTGGTCCGCGGCCACCCCGCCGGCCAGGCACGCGAGCCCGAACAGCACCAACCCGCCGACGAACGCCCGCCGCGCGCCGAGCCGGTCCACGACCCGCCCGCCGAACAGCAGGAAACCGCCGAGCCCCACCGCGTAGGCGCTGAGCACCCATTGCAGGGACTGCGCGGAGAACCCCAGCTCGCGCCCGATGTCGGGCAGCGCGATGAACACGATGTTGTAGTCCATCGCCACGATGAACTGCGCGAACGCCAGCAAGAAGATCCGCAGGCCCGTGCGCGGGCGCGCGGCCACCCCAGTAGACAAAATGCACCCCGTATCTTTACTGCACGCCGTATAGTTCAGATACGGCGCACAGTACAGCAACGCTGTAGAGTGTCAACATGGCTGTCGAGGTGCCGAGCAGGCGGGCGCGGCTGCGCGCCGAGACGTCCGCCGAGATCCGCGCGACCGCGCTCAAGCTCATGGCCGAAGGCGGCCCGGACGCGATCTCGCTGCGCGCCATCGCCCGCGAGATGGGCATGACCGCCAACGCGATCTACGGCTACTACCCCACCCGCGACGACCTCGTCACCACCCTGATCGCCGAGGTCTACGGCGACCTGGTCCGCCAGGCCGAGGCCGCCCGCGACGCCGCCCACGGCCCCGCCGCCCGCCTGCTGGCCTGGGCGCACGCGTTCCGCGCCTGGTCGCTGGCCAACCCCGAGGGGTTCCGGCTGATCTACGGCGACCCGGTGCCGGGCTACCAGCCGCCCGAGGACGGCTTCGAGCCGGAGAAGCGCGCCTGCGCCGACCTCACCGAGCTGGTCGTCGCCGCCTGGCCGACCGCCGCCGCCACCCAGTCCCACGGCGACCACCGGTGGGAGGACTTCGACCCGCACGTCACCGAGGACCTGCGCGCCGAGCACCCCGACCTGCCGCCGGCCGCCGTCGCGCTGGCCCTGCGCGTGTGGGGCCGCATGCACGGCCTGGTCACGCTGGAGGTCTACGGCCGGCTGCGCGCCCAGACCACCCAGCCGGGCAAGCTCTACGAGGCCGAGCTGGACGACTTGGTCCGCTCGCTCGGCCTCACCTGGCGAACTCCGCCCGCACCCCGAGCAGCCGCACCGGCCGGTCGTCGGTGAACCGCTCCCACGCGGCCAGCGCCGCCCGTTCGACCGGGGCGGCGTCGAGGGTGGCCGCCTCCAGGGCGACCCCGCGGGTGTAGGTGAAGAACGGCGCGAACCGGACCTTCACCACCACCCGCACCACCGGACGGCCGTCCTCCCGCACGTCCTCGACCACCCGCCGGGCCAGCGCCGCCACCTGTTCGCGGATCTCCTCGCGCGAGGTCAGGTCCTGCTGGAACGTGGTCTCCCGGCTGCGCGAGCGCGGCTCCCACGGGGTGGCGCTGACCTCGGTGTCGCCCGCGCCCAGCGCCAGGCGGTGGTAGTACGGCCCCATCGCCGGACCGAACCTCGCCGCCAGGTCCGCCGGGTCGGCGCGGGCCAGGTCCTCGACCCGGGCGATGCCCAGTTCGGCGAGCTTCTTGCCGGTCCGCGACCCGATCCCGCGCAACGCCGTCACCGGCCGCGCGGCCATCACCTCGACCCAGTTGTCCTGGGTCAGGCGGTAGATCCCGGCGGGCTTGGCGAACCCGGTGGCGGTCTTGGCGCGCAGCCGGTTGTCGCCGATCCCGACCGAGCACGACAGGCCGGTCTCGGCCAGCACGACCTCGCGGGTGTGCGCCGCGAACCCCTCCGGGTCGTCGGTGCGCACGCCCAGGAACGCCTCGTCCCAGCCGATCACCTCGACCACCGCGGGCAGTTCCCGCAGCACGTCCATCACCCGCTCGGACACCGCCTCGTAGGCGGGCGGGTCGGAGGGCAGGAACACGGCGTCCGGGCACTTGCGCACCGCCACCTTCAGCGGCATCCCCGAGTGCACGCCGAACTCCCGGGCCTCGTAGGACGCGGTCGCCACGACGGCGCGCTCGGTCGGGTCGCCGTTGCCGCCGACGACCACCGGCCGGCCCTTCAGCTCGGGCCGACGGGCCACCTCGACCGCCGCGATGAACTGGTCGAGGTCCACATGCAGAACCCAGTGCGGTTCGGACACAACCGCCAGTATGGGCGTGGGATGCTGCTCTTGTGACCCCGGAGGAGCTCGCACACCTTCGGCGCGCGAAGGACCTCATGGACCGCGAGTACGCCCGGCCGCTGGACGTGCCCGCCATGGCGCGTGCCGCGCTGATGTCCACTTCGCACTTCTCCAGGCAGTTCAAAGCCGCCTACGGGGAGACGCCGTACAACTACCTGATGACCCGGCGCATCGAACGCGCGAAGGCGCTGCTGCGGCGCGGGGACATGTCGGTCACGGACGTCTGCATGGCGGTCGGCTGCACCTCGCTCGGGTCGTTCAGCACGCGGTTCACCGAGCTGGTCGGCGAGTCGCCCAGCGCCTACCGGGCACGCGACCACTCGCTCACCGCCGCCGTCCCGAGCTGCTGGGCCAAGCACGCCGACCGCCCGAGCAGATTTCGAGAAGCACGGCCCTGACCTGCGGCGTTAGCGTTTCGCCCATGAAGCTCTCGCACACTTTCATCCAGGTGCACGACCAGGACGCCGCCCTCGCGTTCTACCGGGACGTCATCGGCCTCAAGCCGTGCGTCGACGCCGACATGGGCGAGTGGCGGTGGCTCACCCTCACCCCGCCCGAGCAGCCGGACGTCCAGATCGCGCTGTGCAACCCGATCATGGCCCGCTCGCCCGAGGACGCCGTGACCGTTCGGGAACTGCTCGCCAAGGGCGCGCTGGACGGGGTGATCTTCGAGGTGGACGACGTGGACGCCACGTTCGAGCGGATCCGCGCGGCGGGCGCGGAGGTCGTGCAGGAGCCCATCGACCAGCCCTACGGCGTGCGGGACTGCGCGTTCCGCGACCCTTCGGGCAACGCGATCCGGTTCTCCACCGGCCAGAAGGGCTGACGGGTGCGCGTGGACCGCCGGCCGTGCCACGATCAAGCCCATGACCGGCAGTCCGCGCGACCGCGACGACGCGGGCCGGGCCCGCAACGCCCGCCCGCGTGACGGCCTGGGCCGTCCCCTGCCCCACGGCGCTCCCGGCGTCGAACGCCAACCCGAGGGGGTGCCGCGCACGCCGCGGGAGTCGCTGACCGAGGCGCAGCGGCTCCTGGACGACGGCAAACCGTTCCACGCGCACGAAGTGCTGGAGGACGCGTGGAAGGCCGCGCCCGAGCCGGAGCGCGAGCTGTGGCGGGGCCTGGCCCAGTTGGCGGTCGGCCTGACCCACGCGGCCCGCGGCAACGCCCGCGGCGCGCGGTCGCTGGTGGAGCGGGGCGCCCGCAACATCGAGCCGTACCGGGACGCCCCGCCGCACGGCGTGGACGTGGCCGGGCTGGTGGCGTGGGCGCGAGCCGGCGGCTCCGGCACACCCCACCTGCGGAGTGGACCGCGGTAGCGGGGAAATTGCTCCGAACGCCTGCTTCGCAGGGCTTCCGGCTGGGTAGACGACGGTCAACGACTCCCCAAGGAGGCTCCCGTGTTCGCGATCATCGCCGCGGTCATCTTCGGTCTCGCCCTCCTGCTCGACCTGGCGAACGCCTCGCTGGGCTCCGTCATCGACGGCGGCACCCTGCTGATGGCCGGCCTGCTGTGCGTGGCCCTGCACCTGGCGGGCGTGGGCGTCGGCGCCCGGGCCTTCTCGTTCCGCCGCCGCCGCTGAAACCCCGACACCACCCGCTCCGCGCCGACCCCCCGGCGCGGAGCGGGTGCTTTTTCGGGCGCACGACGCCGTGCGGGTGGACGATTGCCCGATGGACGTCACCGCTCGGCGCACCATCGCCCGCCCGCCGGAGCAGGTGGCCGCGTACGCCATGGACTGGCGGCACGACCACGAGTGGACACAGGGGATCAAGCGCGCCGAACTGACCGCGCCCGCGCCGGACGGCGGGTTCGGCGTCGGGGCCGAGGTCACCCGGACCGCCCACTTCCTCGGGCGGCGGATCGACTACGTGCTCCGCGTCGAGGCGCACGAACCGCCGCTGCTGCTGGACATGCGGTCGGTGGCCGGGCCGTTCCCCATGCACGTCACCTACCGGTTCGAACCCGCTCCCGGGGGGACGGCCGCGTCGATCCGGGTCCGGGGTGGACGGTTCCGGGCGCTGGACCCGGTGATGGGCTGGTTCGTGCTGCGCAACCTCCGCAGGGATCTCCGCGACCTGGCGGAAAAAGTCTCCTGAGGTGTGTCGCGCGGCGGGGTCGCCGTTCGACGTTCTCCTCGTAGGCACCACGGCGATCGAGGAGTCGAGATGAAGTACCTGCTGCTGATCCAGACCAACCCGGCCAACCGGGCGGTGCTGCCGCGGTCCGAACAGGACGCGGTGATGGCCGAGTACTTCGCGCTCACGCGGGAGATCGTGGAGTCCGGCGAGTACGTGTCCGGCGAGCCGCTGGCCGACGTGAACGGCACCCGGACCGTGCGGGTGCGCGACGGGCGGGTCGAGGTGACCGACGGCCCGTTCGCCGAGTCCAAGGAGGTCCTCGCCGGGTACTACGTGGTCGACGTGGAGTCCGAGGAGCGGGCGATCGAGCTGGCGCAACGCATCCCGGACGCCCGGTACAACGCCGTCGAGGTGCGGGCGTGCATGGACCTGGGCGGTCTGGAGTCTTGAGCGCGCGCGTCGCGGGCCTGTTGCGCGAACTCGCGCCGCAGGCCCTCACGGCGGTGCTCCGCTACGGCGCCGACTTCGGGGCCGCGGAGGACGCCGTGCAGGAGGCGTTGCTGGCGGCGGCGGTGCGGTGGCCCGCGGAAGGGGTGCCGGACAACCCGCGGGGCTGGCTGGTGCGGGTGGCGTCGCGCCGGTACCTGGACTGGCGGCGGCGCGAGGCGACGCGGTGCGCCAAGGAGGCCGAGGCGGCGGACCTGCTGCGACCGGTCGAGGTCGACGACTCCGACGAGCTGACGCTGCTGTTCCTGTGCTGCCACCCGGCGTTGGCGCGGCCGGCGCGGGTGGCGTTGACGTTGCGCGCGGTGGGCGGGTTGACCACGGAGGAGATCGCGCGGGCGTTCCTGGTGCCCGAGCGGACCATGGCGCAGCGCATCACCCGGGCCAAGCGCCAGGTCGCCACCGGCGGCCTGCGGTTCACCCCGCCGCCGCCGGAGGAGTTCGCGGGCCGGATGGACACCGTGCTCGAAGTCCTCTACCTGGTGTTCAACGAGGGGTACGCGGCCAGTTCGGGCGCGGAGGTGCACCGGGCGGCGCTGACCGGCGAGGCGATCCGGTTGACCCGCCAACTGCACCGGCTGGCGCCCGGCAACGCCGAGGTGACCGGGCTGTTGGCGTTGATGCTGCTGGTGGACGCGCGCCGCGAGGCCCGGGAGGAGGGCGGGCGGTTGGTGCCGCTGCGCGAGCAGGACCGGTCGCGGTGGGACGCCGGGCGCATCGCCGAGGGCGTGGCGCTGGTCGAGTCGGCGCTGCGGGACGGGGTGGTGGGGCCGTACCAGGTGCAGGCGGCGATCGCGGCCCTGCACGACGAGGCCGCGCGGGCCGAGGACACGGACTGGGTGCAGATCGCCGGGCTCTACGAGCTGCTGGAGCGCCTGTCGCCCGGTCCGGTGGTCCGGCTCAACCGGGCCGTGGCGGTCGCGATGGCCGACGGGCCGCACGCCGGGCTCGCGTTGCTGGCGCGGCTGGACGACTCGCGGTTGGCCCACCACCACCGGTTGGCGGCCGTGCGGGCGCACCTGGTGGAGCTGACCGGCGACCACGCGACCGCCGTGGAGCTGTACCGGGCGGCGGCGCGGGCCACGGCGAGCGTGCCGGAGCGGGAGTACCTGCTCGACCGGGCGCACCGGCTTACCCGCGGGTAACGTGCGCGATCATGGACGTTCGGCGCGGGTGGTTCGGCTTCACGGCGTTGGTGGCGCTGGTCGGTCTGGTGGTGCAGGTCGTGGTGACCGCCGGCGACACCGCGGGCCGCTTCCCCGACCTCGGGCCGCGGCTGTTCACCCTGTTCTGCTTCTTCACGATCCAGTCCAACGTCCTGGTGCTGGTGACGAACGCGCTGCTGGCGGCCGACCCCGACCGGCCCTCGACGCTGTTCCGGGCGTTGCGGCTGGACGGCGTGCTGGCGATCACCGTGACCGGTGTCGTGTTCCACACCGTCCTCAAAGGCCTGCGGGAGCTGACCGGCGCGGCGGCGTTCGCGGACTTCCTCCTGCACACCATGTCCCCCGTGCTGTGCGTGATCGGGTGGTTGGCGTTCGGGCCCCGCGGGGCGATCAGCGCGCGGGTCATCGGGTGGTCGGTGGTGTTCCCGTTGGCGTGGCTGGCGTTCACGCTCGTCCGGGGCGCGGTCATCGACTGGTACCCGTACCCGTTCGTCAACGTGACCGTGCTCGGTCACGGCCGGGTGCTGCTCAACTGCACGGCGGTCGCGGTGCTGTTCCTGGCGCTGGCGGCGGGCGCGTGGTGGCTGGACCGCCTGATGTCGCGCAAGCAGGCCCCGGTGGCGTAGGCGCGGCGGTTATGCTCCGCCGGTGATCAGGGTGCTGCGCGACTTCTCCACTGGTGTCGGACTGCTGGCCAAGGGCTTCGGACTCGTGTTCCGCTCGCCCCGGCTGCTGCTCATCGGCGCGATCCCGGCCCTGGTCACGACGGTGCTGCTGCTCGGCAGCGTCATCGCGCTGGGCGTGTGGATCGACGACATCGCCGCCTGGGCGACGCCGTTCGCCGACGACTGGACCGAGTCGCTGCGCACGGCGACCCGGGTCGTGGCGGGCGCGTCGATCATCGGCGCGTTCCTGGCCGTGGGGCTGCTGCTGTTCTCGGCGATCACGCTGATCATCGGCGGGCCGTTCTACGAGCACATCGCGGAGACGATCGAGGACGAGCACCTGGGTGGCGTGCCCGAGTCGCAGAAGGTGAGCTGGGCGCGGGCGGCGGGTGTCGGCATCCGGGACGCGGTCTTCCTGGTGGGGCTGGCGGTCCTGTGCGCCATCCCGTTGTTCGCGGCCGGGTTCATCCCCGTCGTGGGGCAGACCGTGGTGCCGGTGATCGCCGTGTGCGTCAACGCGACCCTGCTCGGCATCGAGTTGACCGGCATCCCGTTCACCCGGCGCGGGCTGAAGCTGGACGTGCGGCGGCGGGTGCTGCGCAGCCGGCGCGCGGTGACGCTCGGCTTCGCCGTGCCGACCTACCTGCTGTGCCTGGTCCCGTTGGCCGCGCTGGTGGTGTTCCCGGCGGCGATGGCGGGCGGCACGGTCCTCGCGCACCGCCTGCTCACCGGGACCCTGGACCAGAAGGTCAGGTGAACGGGATCCAGGCCTGCTGGGCCAGCCCGTCCAGCCTGCTGACCTGGAGACCCGCCGTGGACGCCGTCCACAGGTCGTCACCCACCACGAACGCCCGCCGCACGCCGTCGTAACCCGCGGCGGCCTGCTGCCGGACCGTGCCGACCTCGGTGAACGCGCCGCCCTGCAGGCGGAGCACGAGGACGCCGCTGGTCGGCGGCTCGACCGGCTTCTCCCGGGTCGCGTAGGTCATGACCGGGACGACCACCAGGTCCTTCCAGTGCAGGAAGGCGTGCGGGTCGAACTCGACCTCGGAGTGGCCGCCCGGCAGGTGGTGCCCGGCGACCTTCTTCGGGTTGGCGGCGTCGGAGACGTCGAACAGCGACACCTGCGTGCCCTGGACGCGGCCCTGGTCGTCGGCTTCCTGCCCGACGCCGATCAACCTGCCGTCGCCGGCCGGGTGCAGGTAGGAGGAGTAGCCGGTGATCTTCAGCTCGCCGACCTTGCGCGGCTTGGCCGGGTCGGACAGGTCGAGGGTGTAGAGCGGGTCGGTCTGGCGGAAGGTCACGACGTAGCCGACCGGGCCGACGAAGCGGACGCTGTAGATGCGTTCGCCGATGCCGAGGCCGTCCACCTTGCCGACCTCTTTGAGGGTGGCGCCGTCCTTCTTGAGGACGCTGACGGCGCTTTGGGTGGCGGGTGGCTGTTCGGGGATGCCGGCGGCGTTGTTGGCGGTCGTGGCGATGCGCAGGTGGCCGTCGTGCTCGGACAGCGAGTACTGGTTCAGCGGGCTGCCGGTGACCTGGCCGGACGCGACGTGCTTGGGCGGTCCCGGCTGCGCGATGTCGAACTGGTGGATCGCCGTGACGCCGGGGGCCCGGCGGTTCTGGTCGGGGGCCAGGTGGTGGTCGTCGGCGACGTAGAGGGACTTGTCGGTGGCGTAGACGGTGTCGCCGTCGGCGAGGATCGAGACCGCGTCGCCGGTGCCCAGGTCGCCGGGGAAGTCGAAGGTCAGGACGGAGAGCATCGAGGTGCCCGAGTGGGTCTCGGGGTGGCTGACGCGCTCGCAGGCGACGAGGGTGCCGCTGGTCTTGGTGTTGTTCTCGGTCAGTTCGTACCGGGGCAGCCAGGCTTCCAGCGGTGCGGTGGCGGCGATCTCGCGGTTGCGGATGAGCGCTTCGGCCTCGGACCGGGTGCCGTCCGGGTAGACCCAGGGCAGGCGCGGGCCGGAGTGCACGACGACGCGGACGACGTCCCCGATCCGCCGGGCGTCGAGGTAGCGGCCGTTGACGGTGAGGGAGCCGATGACCTTGGTCTCCTTGAGGTCGACCAGGGTGATCGTGGAGCCCTGCTCGGGCGCGAACCCGGGGTCCACGATGCCGCGCTCCAGCACCATGGTGGACCCCGCGACGACCAGCGCGCGGTCGCCGCGCACGAGCAGCTGGGAGGCGAACCCGGCGGGGAGGTCGAGCGTGCCGGTGAGCGCGCGGGAGGCGACGTCGACCACCCGCAGCTTGCCGTCCACGACGCTGACGACCCGGTTGCCGTCGGTCTTGACGAGGTCGGGCTCGTCCACGCCCTGCTCGTGGACGTTGGTGGTGGAGTGCTCCTTGCCCTGCTGGGTCTGGGTCTCGGGCGGGGCGGCCTGGCGGGCGTCGGCGGACTGGACGTCCCCTTCGGCGAACAGGAACCCCTTGTTGCCGAACCCGTAGACGCCGACGTGCGGCTTGGCCGCACTGCGCAACCCGTCCAACGCCGCGCCGCAGGTGTCGAAGGCGACCAGTTCGACCGGCATGTTCTCGACGGGTCCGGTGCGCTGCACGTCGAAGACGGAGGGCACAGCGGAAGCCGCGGCAACCCCCACCACCAACGCGGCCCCACCGACCAAGGCCACCCGCCTACCCCAACTCCATCGCGTCATGTCCCCAGGACGGAGGAGGGGCCCGGATGCGTTGCGCGCTTCTTCACCCCGACAACCGGGGCCCGTGAACGCTGGGGCGCGGCGCGGGGATACGGCACAGCGGAGTGCGGCGGCGATGCGGCTGAGGCCGACACGGCGGCCCTGCCCCCGGCGGTCGGCAACACGTGCGGCTGCGACCGGCAGCGCAACCGTTGCTGGTGACGCACAGCCCGTCGACCCAGCGGCACAGCCCGCCGGCGGGGTGGTGTGCTTCGCGTCCGGGGCGGGCGTGGTTGACTCGGGTGGCAACGATTCCAATCGCTAGGAGAACGTCATGACCAAGCCCGTGGTCGAGCCGCACGACGGGCCCGTGCCCGCGGACCTGGTGGTCGAGGACATCACCGTCGGCGATGGGCCCGAGGCCCAGCCGGGTCAGCTCGTGCACGTGCACTACGTCGGCGTGTCCCACTCCACCGGCGAGCAGTTCGACGCCTCCTGGGACCGCGACGAGGCCTTCAGCTTCCCGCTCGGCGGCGGCCGGGTCATCGCGGGCTGGGACCGCGGTGTGGCCGGGATGAAGGTCGGCGGCCGGCGCAAGCTCGTCATCCCGCCGCACCTGGGCTACGGCGACCGCGGCGCGGGCGGGGTCATCAAGCCGGGTGAGACGTTGATCTTCGTGGTGGACCTGCTCGGCGTGAACTGAGCACGTGGCGGGCGGTCCGGGGAACCGGATCGCCCGCCGGCGCGTCGACAGACCAGAGACACACAAGGGGGAAGAGGCAGTGCCCGAGGACATCGGCGGCTCGGAGCGGATGCTCCAGCAGTGGCAGGCGAGCATCCAGGAGAAGGCCGACCGCTACCAGGAGATGGCCACCCGCGTGCAGGGGCTGTCGATCTCCGAGGCGTCCAAGGACGGCCAGGTCCGGCTCACCATCGGGTCCAACGGCATCCTGCAGCACCTGGAGATCTCCGAGGCCGCGGGCGCCAAGCGGATGGCCGAGGTCGCCGGCGAGATCATGCGCACCCTGCAACGGGCGCAGTCGCGCATCCCGGAGCTGCTCCAGCAGGCGATGGCCGAGACCATCGGCACGCAGGACGAGACCGCGAACGTCCTGTTCAACGAGGCCAAGAAGAACTTCCCGGCGCCGCCCTCGGACGACCCGCCGGCCGCGCCGCAGCGCGCCCAGGAGATCCGGTTCGGCATCGAGGACGACGAGCAGCCGCCGCCCGGACCGCGCCACGCCGCCCCGCCGCCGCCCCAGCCCACCCGCCGCCCGCCGCGCGCCCAGGACGAGGACGACGACTTCGGCGGCCAGTCCTTCCTGCGCTGAACCACCTGATCGGGGGATGAAGCATGACCGGCTACGAGATCGTCTCGGACACGCTCGACGCGCACGGCAAGGAGCTGGCCGACCTCAGCTCGCGCATCCAGACCGCGATCGACGCGGCCCGCACCGTGAGCATGCCCACCGACGCCTACGGCATCATCTGCCAGCCGTTCCGCATGATGCTCGACCCGGTGGAGCAGTGGGGCCTGGACGCGCTCGGCGAGGCCGTCGAGGCCATGGAGGCGTCCGGCCGCGAGGTCAAGAACACCGTCGAGCAGTACCGCGAGATGGAGGACTCCATCGGCGACAGCTTCAAGACCTCGGGCTGACCGGCTCACCCAACCGGACCACGGCGCCCGTTCATGAACGTTAAGATCGGCGCGCACTGTGCGGGGGGAGCCGAAGGGGTGTTCGACGCATGAGCCAGCCAGCCACACCGCTGTCCGAGCAGGAGCAGCAGCAGCTCGTCCGGCAGATCGGCCGCGCGATGCTGCCCGCGCTCCCGCCGGGCTGGCAGCGGGTGCGGGCCGAGTACCGGGCCGCCGGCCGGCACATCGAGGTGGACCTCGCGTTCGCCGGCCCCGACGGCCAGTGGCGACCGGTGCGCCCGCCGATGGACGTCGTGCAGCTCTTCGGGCAGTTGCGCGCCGGGATGTACCAGGCGGACCGGGGCACGTGGCTGTCCGCGGTCTACGAGATCGAGCAGCCGGGCACGTTCTCCGTCGACTTCGACGCCGAGGACGAGCCGCGCTGGCGCAACGCCCCGCCGGTCATCGGCTTCCAGGACGAGCTGCGGACCTTCCCGCGCGCCGACGACCGCATCCCGGACTGGCTGCGGCAGCGCGTCGGCCTCCCGCCGCGCGTGGAGGTCGTGCCGCCGGGCGAGCTGCGCACCGCGCACGTCTACGACGGCCGCGACGACGCCGGCCGGCCCGTGGTGAACCGGCAGACCGTGGACCCGCAACTGCGCGAGGCGCTCCTGGCGTACCTGGAGGCCGCGCCGGTCGTGCTGGCCGCGCGGAACCTGGACGTGGACGAGTTCGCGCCGGGCGAGCAGGACGTGCCGCTGAACTTCCGCACCGACGGGACCTGGATCTGGGCCGGCGCGGTGCCGCACTACCTGCGCAAGCACGGCCTGCCGCCGGAGCCCGCCCTGATCCGCCACATCGTGGACCGCGGCTTCGCGGTGGCCGAGGTGGACGAGGCGACCCGGGACCGCGCCGTCGCCCTCATCACCGGCGGCTGAGCCGCCGGCGGGGGCGGTTCAGTCGGCGACGGCGGGCTCGACGGCGGGCTCGCGGCGCGGCACCGGGCGGCGGACCAGCAGCACCAGCACGACGAGCCCCACCCACACGTACGCGTTGCCGACGACGTGCTGCCACCAGCTCCACGTCAGCTCCAGGTCCTTCTCGTGCGGCAGCCGCCACATCGGGGCCACCAGGAACAGCGCCGACAGCAGGCCCGCCCCCAGCCGCGACACGGTGACCAGCAGCAACAGCCCCGGCACGACCCACACCCAGTGGTGCGACCAGGACACCGGCGACACCAGCAACCCGCCGACCGCGACCGCCAGCAGCGCCGACACGTCGTCCTGCGCCCGCCGCACCGCGAACCACACCAGCACCACCACGGCCAGGCTCAGCAGCCCCCACACCGCGGTCTCCGTGAACCCGGTGAACCCGAGCCGGTGCACGACGCCGCGCAGCGACTGGTTGCCCACGTAGGCCAGCCCGCCGACGCGGCCCGGGTCCAGCAGCGACTCCAGCCAGTACTGCTTGGTGTCGGTCGGCGCGACCGCGAACCCGACCAGGCCGAACCCGACGAACGACAGGAACGCCGTCACCACCGGCCGGATCCGCTTGCGCGGCAGGAAGAACAGGACGAACACCGCCGGGGTCAGCTTGATCGCCGCCGCGAACCCGATCAGCAGGCCGCGCGGCCACCTGGTCTTGGGCAGCAGGCAGTCCAGGGCGACCAGGCCCATCAGCAGCAGGTTGATCTGGCCGAAGTCCAGGGTGGCGCGCACCGGCTCCAGCAGCAGCGACCCGGACGCGAAGGCCAGCCCGAGCATCACGGCCTTCTCGACGCGCCCGTGCAGGTGCTGCGCGGTCACCACGCACACGGCGGTGAGCAGGCCCAACCCGACGACCGTCCACACCAGGACCGCCGCCGGCCACGGCACCAGCGCGAGCAGGCTGAACAGGAACGCGGCGATCGGCGGGTAGGTGAACGGCAGCGCGGGCCCGTCGAGGGGCTTGGGGAAGCCCTCCGCGTACAGGCGCACGCCCTCCAGCCACGCCCGCCCGCCGACCCGGTACACCCGCAGGTCGATCAGGCCGGTGCCCGAGCGGACGAGCACGACGGCGAGGGCCGCGGCCATCACCAGCAACCACAGGCCCAGCGCACGCTTGTCCGTGCGCACCGGTACCGCCACCTGAACACCCCCGGGGTAAGTCAACCGGCCGCATCGTATCCACCACCCCGGTGAGGCCGAGGTCACCATGCCCGACCTCGCGCGTTTACGTAGAGTCGCGAGGTGTGCGCGCACAGTCGAGGCCTTGGGACATTCGGGGAATCCTTGCGCACAAAAGCGCACGCACGGGATACCCTGTGCGCATGAGTCCCGCGCTGGAGGCGGTTTTGGCCAAGGCAGGTCTGCAGGTCACGCCCGACGAGTTCCTGTCGCTCGTCGCGGACGCCGCCAAGCGGCTCGCCCCGCCGCACCCCGACCCCGCGGGCTACTTCACCCCCGACCAGCGCGACGCGCTGACCGACGTCGGCCTCGACCTGAGCCCGCACCACGCGGGCGACGACCAACCGCGCGCCCGCACCGTCGTGGCGCACGCGGTGCTGCGGGACTCGGCGCTGACCGTCGCCGAGGCGGCCCGGCAGCTGGGCGTGGACACCAGCCGCATCCGGCACCGGCTCGGCGTGGGCCGGCTGGTCGGCTGGAAGGACCGCGGCTCCTGGCGGCTGCCCGCGTGGCAGTTCGCGGGCGGCGGGGTGCTGCCCGGTCTGGAGGCCGTGCTGGCCGCCGTCCCGACCGACCTGCCCGCGCTGGTCGTGGCCGGGTTCATGACCACCGAGCAGGAGGACCTCCTGGTCGAGGGCGAGCCCACGTCGCCGCGGGACTGGCTGCTCGCCGGCGGCGACCCGCGCCGCGTCACCGAGCAGGCCGCCCAACTGGGCACGCCCGCGTAAGCAGCCGCCTCCCGACGGGACCTCCATGTCACGGCTCCCCCAGCCGCCCGCTCCTGCCGTGCTCCAGGCGAACCTGCGCCGCACCGAGGACGTGGTGGCGGTGCACCGCGCGACGCGCCTGGTACGCATCTTCACGGCCAAGGGCCTGCACCCGCAGCGCTGGAACAGCTTCCGCTACACCGGCCCGCTGCCGCACGCGCGCTTCGACACCCAGCCGCCCGCGCCGGACGGCTCGCCGACGCACGCGCACGACCAGGGCGTCCTGTACTTCGGGCTGTCCGTGCGGACCAGCGTCGCCGAGGTGTTCCAGGCGACGTCGGTGGTGGACCGGCGCACGCGCAGCCCGTTCCTGGTGGTGCTGCGCCCGCGCAGGACCCTGCGGCTGCTGGACCTGGCGGGCCTGTGGCCGACGCGGGTGGGCGCGTCGCAGGAGATCAGCTCCGGCCCCAAGGCGATGACGCAGCAATGGGCGCGGGCGATCCGCGCGGCGTACCCGGAGCTGGACGGCCTGTGGTACCGGTCGTCGATGGACTCCGGCGACCCGGCGGTGTGCCTGTGGGACCCGCCGGGCGCTTCGGGCCTGCCCGCGGCGCCGGACGTCCTGCTCCCGCTGGAACACCCGGGCCTGGACCTGCCACTGGCGCGGGTGTGCGAGGAACTCAACTACACGCTCCTCGGCTGATCCGTTGGGCATGATCGAGTCCATGACTTACTCGATCGTGGCGAGCGACCCGGCGACGGGGTGCCTCGGCGTGGCCGTGCAGAGCGGGGTCCTGGCGATCGGCACGCGGGTGCCGGCGGCGCGGGCCGGGGTGGGCGCGGTGGTCGCGCAGGCCGGTTCGGAGCTGTGGTGGCGGACGACCCTGCTGGACCTGGTGGCGTCGGGGATGACCGCCGAGGGGGCCGTGGCCGCGCTGGCGACCCAGCCGGGTGTGGCGGAGGCGCAGTTCGCGGTGGTGGACGCGACCGGCGGGGTGGCGGCGTTCACCGGCCCGGACTGCATCCCGCGCGCGGGGCACGCGCTGGGCGACGGGGTCGCGGTGCAGGCGAACATGATGGCGTCGGACGCGGTGTGGCCCGCGATGCTCGCGGCGTACGAGTCCGCGTCCGGCGGGCTGCCCGAGCGGTTGGTGGCGGCGCTGGCGGCGGCCGAGCGGGAGGGCGGCGACGTCCGGGGTCCCCAGTCGGCCGCCCTGCTGGTGGTGGGGCCGGCGCGGGGCGCGCTGTCGAACGGCGAGTGGGACGACCCGGTGTTCGACCTGCGCGTGGACGACTCCCGCGACCCCGTGGGCGACCTGTCCCGCCTGGTGCGGGTCGCGCGGGCGCACCGCAACCTGATCCGGTCGGCGACGCCGGGCGTGTCGGAGGACGACGCGGTGTCCGCGCTGCGGGCGGCGGCCGAGGGCGCTCCCGACGACCCGAGCGCGCTCCGGTCGGCCGGCATCGGGCTGGCGGTGCGCGGGCGGCCCGCCGAGGCGTTCCCGCTGCTGGAACGGGCGTTCGCGCTGGAACCCCTGGCCGAGCGGTGGGCGCGGGCCGCGGCGGTGCGGGCGGGTGACGCCGGCGCGGCCCTGCTGAGCTGGTTGGACGCGCGCTGAGGCGCTACCTGGCGACGCGCGTGCGGCGGGGCATGGAGAGGAAGCGGCCGTACCGGACTTCGGGGAGGTCCTGTCCGCCGAGTTCGTAGCGGTGGACCAGGCCGTCGTGGCGCCAGCCGTGGGACTCGTAGAACTCGCGGGTCCGGGCGTTGTCCTGGAAGACCCACAGGACGGCGTACCGGAAGCCCTGGTCCATGAGGTGCCGCACGCCCGCCTCGTGGACCTCGTGGCCCGCGCCGGTGCCGTGGAAGCGGGGGTCGGCGTAGATCGCGACCAGTTCGCCGGTGTGCAGGTCGGGGTGGGCGTCGGTGGACTCGCGCACCGCGTCCACCGCGCAGTAGGCCCCGATCCGCCCGTCGTCGCCGACCGCGACGAACACGCGACTGGGTTCGGGGAGCCGCAGCACGCGGGTGAGGGCGGGCAGCCGGCTCTCCGGGAGCATGCGGTCCAGCACCGGGTCGTCGACGATGCCCCGGTACGAGTGCTGCCAGGCGTCGACGTTGATCCTGGCGATCTCGGGGGCGTCGTCGGGCCGGGCGGCCCGCACTGTCCACTGCATCCGGTGAGCGTGCCGCAACTCCCACCACCTCCGCCGGCTTTCCCCGAACTCGGTCGCGCGCACCCGACCACGTGGCGCCACACCGTAGCGGTGCGGCTCCGCAACGCGACGGCGGCCTCCCCCGGTTGGGGAAGGCCGCCGGAAGGTCGCGGGAACTCGCCGCGAGGTCGCGGGCGACCCCAGGCCGCGCGGCCGGTGCGTCAGGACAGGTGCCGGGCCCACCAGGCGAGGACGTGGTCGAAGCGCTGCTTGCGGTGGCGGGGTTGGCCGGAGCGGGTCAGCTCGTGGCCCTCGCCCGGGAACAGCAGCATCTCCGCCTCGACCCCGTTGCGCCGCAGCGCCACGAACTGCCGCTGCGCCTGCTCCAACGGGCACCGCCAGTCGTGCTCCGAGTGCACCACCATGAACGGGATCGACACCTTCTCCGCGTACGTCAGCGGCGACATCGCCCGCTGCGTCTCCAGGCTCGACCCGCAGTAGGCCTCGGTGAAGAACCACCCGATGTCCGACGACCCGGAGAACGAGTCCCACGCGTTGACCGCGCGCTCGCTCCACGCCGCCCGGAACCGCTCGCCGTGGTGCGCCGCCAGCCAGGACGTCATGAACCCGCCGTAGGACCCGCCCATGACCCCGACCCGGTCGGCGTCGAGGTCCGGCCGCTCCAGCGCCACGTCCAGCACCGACAGCACGTCGTCCACGTCCACCGTGCCGAACCCGCCGACCACGGCCTGGCCGTGCGCCTGCCCGTACCCGGCCGACCCGCGCGGGTTGGGCAGCACGACCGCGTACCCGGCCGCCGCGTACACCTGCGCCTCGTCGAAGAAGCCCCACCCGTGGTACATGAACGGACCGCCGTGCACGACCAGCAGCACCGGGTGCGGACCCTCGCCGTCGGGCAGCACGAGCCAGCCGTGCACCGGGTAGCCGTCGGACGCGGACCCGGTCAGCTCGACCACCGGCCGCACCGGCACGCTCGACCCGAAGGACGTCAGCTCACCGCCGCCGACCCGCACGACCTCGCCGGTGTTGTCCGCCCGCGACACGACCGCCACGACGACGTCGCCGTCGGCGGCGAACGACTTGACCTCGGCCTGCTCGCCGGCCAGCAGCTCCATCCCGTCCAACGGCACCTCGACGCCGTCGAGGGGCACGCGCCGCAGCTCCACCGCGCCCCGGTTGCGCACCGCGACCAGCACGCCGGCGTCGGTCACCACGGGCGCGCCGGCGGCCCGCTCGCAGTCCACGCCCTCCAGCTCGGTGACGCGGGTCAGCTCACCGCCGCTGTACCGCCACAGGCTGTTGTTCCGGGCCACGCTGTGCACGCCGGTGAACTCGCTGCCGTAGAACACGATCCCGTCGCCGGCCGCCACGGGGTGCGCGACCATGCCCTTGGACCGCACGTACAGCTCCGGCTCGCCGCCGCCCGCGGGCACCCGGTAGACGTCCTGGTGCAGCGTCTCCACCGCGCCCAGGTCGCGGTCGGCCACGAAGATCAGCGCCGACCCGTCCGCCGTCCACGCCGGTTCGGCGACGGTGAAGGTGCCGTCGGTCAGCTCGACCGGCTTCGCCTCGGGGTCGAGCACGTCGACGGTGAACAGGCGCGGGTTCCGGTCGCCGACGAAACCGATGTCGTCGTAGCGGTAGTCCAGTCGCGCGATGTGGCGCGGCGCCTCGGACTCCGGGCCCCAGGGCTCTTCGCCGTCGGCGATCGGCACGCCGTAGCGGCCGACCTCGGGCACGCGGGTGACGAAGGCGAGCTTCGCCGAATCGGGTGACCACACGGGCGCGCCCGCGCCCAGCGGCAGGTCGGTCAGCCGCCGCGCGTCGCCGCCGGTCGCCGGCATGACGTGCAGCTGCGGCTTGCCGCCCTTGTCCGCGCACCGCAGGAAGGCGACCCAGCGGCCGTCCGGCGAGACGCGGGGGGCGAGGTCGCGTTCCGCCCAGGTCCAGCGCTGCGCGCCGGAGCCGTCGAGGGGCACGCGGTAGAGCCCGCCCCGGTAGGCGTTCGCGGTGAGGTCGGGGGTGGCGACGTTCACCAGGACGAGGTCGCCCTGGACCGACACCGAGCCGGGCAGGGTCAGCGACTGCAAGTCATCGGGGCGCACGTCCACGGACGTTACCCCAGTGTTCGTTAGCAAGGCTCACGAGAAATTGACGCTCACAGTTTCGTCACCCACCGGCCGGATCCGGCGCCCGGCGCGTTCCACCACCCGGCGCACCGCTTTGTGCACCGCGCGTGTGCGCCGCGTGTGGTGGGCCTTGGCACGCTGTGCGACGCCTTTCGAGCCGTTGTCACCAATTCCGCGGTCGGGGCGAATTCCGTTTCTCGCAATGAAAGTGAAGGACAAATGTCCCAGCAGACCTCCTACCCGCCCGTGCCCCCGACCGCGCCCGCGCCGCCCAGGAACGGCCTGGGCACCGCCGGGTTCGTCCTCGGGGTGGTGGGGCTGGTGTTGTCGCCGGTCCCGCTCATCGGGGTGGTCGCGTGGCCCCTGGTCGTCCTGGGTCTGATCTTCTCCGCCGTCGGGCTCGCGCGGGTGAGCAAGGGCAAGGCGTCCAACAAGGGCCTGTCCATCGCCGGCGTGGTGGCGTCCGTGCTGGGCCTGGGCGTGTGCGTCACGTGGGTGTTCATCTTCAACGCCGCCGTGGACGAGGTGCGGCAGGAGGTCGAGCGGGTCGCCAAGGTGGACTACGAGGTGACCGGCGACGCCACCGACGTGGAGATCCTCTACGGCGAGGTGCTCGACCCGAAGTCGGAGACCGTGCCGGCGCTGCCGTGGACCAAGCAGGTGGAGAACAAGGGCGTCTTCAAGGGCGGCACGCTCACCGTCACGGCCGGCGAGAACGGTGGCACGGTGACCTGCAAGATCACCGTGGACGGCGCGGTGGTGTCCACCAAGACCGCGTCCGGCGCGTTCGCCACGGCCGCCTGCACCGGCACCTGATCGGATCCCTTCGGGAGGGCGGGGGCCGCTGGTCCCCGCCCTCCCGCGCTGTCAGCGGGGTTCGAGCGCGTAGACGCGGAACAGCTCGGGCAGCCGGTACAGCGGCTCGCCGGCGGCGTCGAGGCCCCTGGGCAGCAGCAGGCCGGACCGCACCAACTCCTCCACCGCGGCGTCCGCCACCACCGCGCCGAACTCGCGTTCTCGCACGTCACGGGGTCCGAGCGCGGCGAGGCGTTCGGCCGCCCGCCGCGCCTGCGGGCACAGCCGCCGGTGGGCGCGGGCCAGCTCCGTCCGCACGCCGCGCCCGTCGACGCACAGCTCGTCCAGGCGTCCGCGTTCGTCGGCCAGCCGTTCGGCGAACGCCCCGACGCCCAGGTGGGCGCGGGCGGCCAGGCGGGTCGCCGCGATGCGGACCGCCAGCGGCAGGTGCCCGCACAGCCGCGCGACCTCGTCGGCGGCGTCCCGTTCGGCGGCGACCCGCTCGGGCCCGGCGACCGCCGCCAGCAGCTCCCGGGCGTCCTCCGGGGTGAACGGACCGACCGGCACGGGGGTCGCGCCCGCCAGGTCGTCCACGCGCTTGCGGGCGGTCACCAGCACCGCGCACCCGGCGGTGCCGGGCAGCAGGGCGCGCACCTGGCCGGCGTGCGCGGCGTCGTCCAGCACGACCAGGACCCGCCGGTCGGCCAGCACCGCCCGCAGCGCCGCGGCCCGTTCCGCCACGTCCTCCGGCACGTCCGCCTGCAACGCCCGCAGCAGGCCGGCCAGCAGGTCACCAGGCTCGCGCGGGGTGTCCGCGGAGCCCTTGAGGTCGAGGAACAGCTGGCCGTCGGGGAACCGGGCGCGCAGCAGGTGCGCGACCCGCACCGCGAGCGCTGTCTTGCCGGCGCCGGGCTGACCGGTGAGCACCACGACCGGCACCGGCCCGTCCGGGGCGCTCAACTCGGCGACCAGCCGCGCGACCTCGGCGCGCCGGCCGCTGAAGTCCGCGGTGTCCGGCGGGAGCTGGCAGATCGGGAACGCGGCGGACTCGGGCGGTGTCGCCTCGGCCGGCGGCGGCTCGGGCACGTCGCCGCGCAGGATCTCGCGGTGCAGCCGGCGCAGCGCCGGCCCCGGCTCCACGCCGACCGCCTCGACCAGCCGGTCCCGGGTGGTGCGGTAGGCGGCCAGCGCGTCCGCCTGCCGGCCCGCCGCGCACAGCGCGAGCATGAGCTGGCGGCACAGCCGTTCCCGGGTGGGCCGCTCGGCGACCAGCGCCTCCAGCTCGGCCACCACCTCGACGTGCCGCCCGGCGTTCAGCTCGGCCTCGAACCGGTCCTCCACCAGCAGCAGGCGGGTGGACTCCAGGTGCGAGATCTCCGGTTCCAGGGCGGGCGCGTCGAGGTCGAGCAGCGGGCGGTCGCGGAACAGCTCCAGCGCGCCCCGGTAGAGGTCGGCGGCCAACGCGTGCTCACCACGCCGCACCGCGAGCCGCGCGGCGTCCACCCGGCCGCGGAAGACCAGCAGGTCCAGGTCGGCCGGATCGACGCGGGCCGTGTAGAGGCCGTCGGTGTGGTCGATGCGCAGGTCGGGCAGCCGGTCGCGCAACCGGGACACGTAGGTGTGCAGGTTGGACAGGTACGACTTGGGCGGCTCGCCCTCCCACAGCGCGTCCACGAGCTGGTGCGCGGGGACGGGCCGACCCGCGTGGAAGAGCAACACGGAAAGCAGCGCCCGCAGTCGTTTGCCGCGAATGGAGACGGGTGCCCCGTCGGCCGTGCGCACCGTGAGCGGCCCGAGAACTCCGAACTTCACCCGGACACCCTAGGGAGGGTGATCGTCACGAAGTAACCGGTTCTTCGATGTATTTCGGAAAATTCCAACTCATCGGGAGATCAGCGCGGGCGGGCCGGGGGAATCACCGGAATAGCGGAACGGGCCGAGGTGGGTGGCGGCAGCGGCGGGACAGCGGGCGCGCGTGGCGGCCAGCAGGCGACGCGGGCGGGCGGCGGGCGCGGCGGGC